>JAKSAU010001289.1 GCA_022361535.1 Desulfobacterales bacterium | reverse complement strand
GCTGTCGCATCCTGCCCCTTCAGGGTATGCGGAAGCAATTGGGCCTGTATGTCTGTACAATATTTGAATCCTAAGTCGCAAACAGCATGCATTAACCCTAAAGGAAGATTCAGATCATGGAATCGGGTCTTTCCCTCTTCTGGGTCCACCTGGAATTTGTCCAGAGTCCAGCGTTTCTTTTTAGGCTTGGGCTTTCTTTTTTGGGGTTTGTCAGCAGGGGCGGACGGTGCCGGCTTAGCCTTATTTTCACCACTGGGCGGTTTCGAAGGGTCTTGATCCGGAGATTTTCCTGTAAAGAGATTTTTTAAAAAGCGGATTAGTTGTTTCAATAGTATATAGTCATATTTTTAGGGGTAAATAAAAGACTGCCTGTCAGTTACTAACAGACAGGCAGTCTTTTGTGAAGCAAAAATTCTTTGCAAGTGGCCCTAAAGTAAGGCCAGGTATTTATCCCCCGGCTACCAGGGGGAGCAGGCGGACAACGGCATTTTCAGGCACCTTGGTCGTATCGAACTTTGGGCTGGATACCAGCTTTCCGTTGAGACGGACCACAGAGACAAACCGGCTGTCTTCAACTTGGGCCAACACGTCTGTTACGGTCATACCTTCCTCCCATTGCATGGGTGCGTCGTCCACCTGGATCATAGGGCTATTCAACTCCGTTTTGCTTAAGCACTTCAAGAACTTCCGGGAAATCAATGCCCAGACGTTTTACGGTTTCAACTGTTGGGATACCATTTTCTGTCCAGCCCCTGCGTTTATATACCGCATCTTTGAGCAATTCGTATTGCTCTTCGCGTTTGGCACGAAGGGCTGCAACTTTGGCTGTGGTATCCATTTCGGAGATATCCATCCCGTATTTTTCAACCAATTGATCGTCATATCGTTTTGCACGGGATTCGTATTCTTCATTGGTTACAGGTCCGACAGCACGATAAGGGACGGTGTCATGTTCCCGGGTACCATATCCCATTTTCAGGTTGAAAACTCGCTGAAAGTTATAGACAGCCTCGCTCATGGTGATCAAATCATCTGGACCAACCTGTCTGCCAGTAACGGATGAGAAAAAGTCGGCATACCAGCCCACATGTTTTTCCACCTTGGCAGGTTCGGGTGTTTCTTTGTTATCTTCGGGGACAATATCGTTCCAGGGCAGTTTGCACAGACCGCAAAGGCCGAACCAAGTCCGGAACATGGGAAACCAGTGCAGGGCTTCTGCTTTGTTTTCAAATGTGGGCATGAAATTATGGACCATGTCAAGGAAGATCAGCCAGGCTTCGTCGTGCTGGGGACCTTTAAGGGCAAGGCCGTATCCACCCTGCTGTGCTAAAGATTCCTTGGTGATATATTCGGAGAATTCCAATCCTTTGGATTCCATGCCGATGTCGGTCAGGAAGCTGAGATCCGAACCGAAATCCTTAGTGAAAATCTCTTTCATCTTGCGGATGCCTTTACCCACTATGGCACCAAACCCTTCACCTCTAGCCATTTGGTGGATCAGTTCAAGGGCATTGAAGCGATTACCGAAGCTCAAATCCATGCCGCCAGTGTGATCTGTAGTGATCTGGCCGTTTTCAAACGCTTCCATAACAAAGCCGATAGAAGTCCCCACGGAAATGGTGTCCAGACCGTATGCATCGCAGTAAAAATTGATTTCAAGGATGGTATGGGCATCAAAGATACCTAAGTTAGAGCCGCAACCGGCTACAGTTTCATATTCCGGACCGTCAACAAAGACCTTGGAGCCTTTATATGGTCCGGTAAAAGGAGAAAAGTCTTTAACACCGTGTGCACAAGCCACAGCACAGCCACGCCAGCATCCGTCAAACCCTTTGTCAAAGATGTGCTCGTAAACTTCCTCGCCAATGACTTTGCTCTCAGGGTGAGAGCCGAATTTAAAATTGTTTACAGGCAGACAGTCATGGTCGTTCATGATGGGAACCAGATGCGTGGTACCCACAAGGGCCATTCTGTTCTGTTTGGGATCCAGGGTGTTGATTTCCTTGGCATGGGCCTTTGTTACTTTTTTGAGACCGTCAAGATCAGCAGGTGCATTGGCTTTCATTGAAACCGCACCGTAACGGGCTACAATGGCTTTGACTTTTTTATCGGCAAATACGGTTCCGATGCCGCCACGTCCGGCCTGTTTGTATCTAACCATTTTCCGGCCTGCATCCCACCAGGAGAAATTCAGGCAGCCAAAATAGGTGTTTTCTGCACCAGGACCGGCTGTTACAACAGAGACGTTTACCGGTTTGGCTTCATCAAAATAGGTAGTCAACACTTTTGACATTTCATAGGAGTCTTCAGGCAGGTCGGCAGAATGGTACATTTTAATGGTGTTTTCAATACCATCGATGAGAATGACCGTATCCTGGTCCGCTTTGCCGTCAATCTGGATGACGTCGAAACCGGCAAACTTTTTATAAGGTCCGAAGTATCCGCCTACGTTGGAGTCGATAGGGGCACCTGTTAGAGGTGATATGGCCGTGACGATACTTTTGCCGCCGCCAGGATAGCCCGGGGTTCCGCCTAAGGGACCAGACGATATGCAGATGGCGTTTTCAGGGTCATCCCAGCGGGTAGTTCCTGAAACGGCGTTCCACATCAGCCAGAGATCATACCCCTTTCCGCCGATGAATTTTTCTTTGATTTTTTCTTCGATAGGGGCAATGTCGACTTGGGTGTCGTTAAGGTTGATACGAAGGGATTTATCCGTGTAGCCCCGCTTTACCTCGGCCCGTTCATAGGAGACGGCCTTGATCTCCTTAAGATTGATTTGACCCATTTTGTGCGCTCCTTAAAAAGCATCTTTTAACATGTGTTTTGCTGGTGTCCTGGTTTACTGCAGACTGGCAAATATCTGCAGGGTGATTTGATTTCCATTTATACCATATCTGTATCCGAAGGTATAGATATCCAGATCAGAAAGGATAGCAATGGTTAAACCATTAATAAGTTATTCAATTGGTCCTGTCAAGCCGGATCTTATGTAAAACAGTTACGGGATCGGCAAAAAAACTTGACTTTTCAGGTGTTTCACGGTATCACCAACCTGAAAAATAACCTTAACCAAGGTGGTTGGAATGCCTATTGTAAATAATTTCTTCTTCGCCATTGCCGTTGTCCTGGATCATGCCTTGACCATATATATGTGGATCATCATCGCAGGAGCTGTCTTATCTTGGGTCAGCCCGGACCCCTACAATCCGATTGTCCGGTTTATTCACAGGGCAACAGAACCTGTATACTACCAGATTCGGAAACGGATTCCCGTTAATTTCGGGGGGTTGGATATTTCCCCGATTATTGTGATTATGGCTATTATTTTTCTCCAAAGTTTTGTTGTAAAAAGCCTTTACGATTTGGCGTAACCAAACTCTTAGACAAAAAAAGGGAGCATTCTTATGGGAGTTACACCACTGGTTGTCAAACAAAAGGAGTTTTCTACCCGGTTTAGAGGGTTTGATGTACAGGAAGTTGATACCTTTCTTGAGGAAGTGGCCAGAGAACTGGAATCCCAGGACTTAACCATCGAAGCGATGAAAAAGGAAAAGCACCGTCTGGAACTTGAAAACCAAGGTTACCGGAAACGTGAAGATTCCATGAAAAACGCCATGATTCAGTCCCAGAAGGTCCTGGATCAGATGAAAGAAAATGCAAAAAAATCAGCCCAGGTCGTGATTGCCAATGCTGAAGTGGAAGCTGAAAAAATTTTAAACCGGGCACACAAGAGGCTCTCCCAGCTTCATAGCGATATAACGGAACTCAAACGCCAGCGGATTCAACTTGAGATGCAAATCAGTTCTGTGCTTGAGTCCCATTCAAAACTCCTTGAAATGACAAAAGAGGAAAACAAAGCGGCTGATGAATCAGATGCAGCTTTGAAATTTATCAGGCAGGCATAGCCGCAAGAAATTTATAGTCCGCAGGCGGACTCAATTCATACGCAGGCATTGCCTGCAATCAGGCTAAAGTCCAAACGTAACACAACCATAGCCACAAAAATCCTCTATTAGGCAATGTCATTCACTACCCAAAAGCAAGGTTTTAATTTGCGGCCAGAACTAAGACGTGATAAATTCTTCAGCCAGGGCAGGTAAAACATATTTCCTAATGGCGTTCACACCATGGGGAATCTGGCTGACAGCACCGTACCTGAACACGTTACAACCGGCCCGGAGTAACTGAAGGATGCTTTTCCGGACCGTATCTTCAACAACCCCAAAGGTTGGGATAAAACAAATCGAAAGGTGTTCAAATGGCTGAAATCGATGCTTTTTTCAAGCTCATGCATGACCAGGGAGCCTCTGACCTCCATCTGACCGCCGGCCAGCAGCCGGCCTTGAGGCTTCACGGTGATATTGAACGGATCAAATATGAGAAGCTGACCTCGGATAAATTGCGGGGGATGCTGTATGAAATCACCTCCCAGGAAAAGATAAAAGTATTTGAAGAAACCGGGGATGTGGATTTCGGCTACGAAATCCCAGGACTTGCCCGCTACAGGGCCAACTATTTCATGCAAAAAAACGGTATTGCTGCCGTATTCCGTGAAATTCCTTCAAACATAATGACTGCCGAACAACTTGGCCTGCCGCCTGTGATTTCAAAACTTGCGGATTTGCCAAGAGGGCTTGTCTTAGTTACCGGTCCCACGGGTTCAGGTAAATCAACGACCCTGGCTGCCATCATTGACCAGGCCAACCGTACCCGTAAAGATCACATCATAACAGTAGAAGACCCTATAGAATTTGTGCATAAAAGCCAGAATTGTATTGTAAACCACAGGGAGGTGGGGCTTCATACCCAGACCTTTTCTTCAGCCCTTCGCGGCGCCTTGCGTGAAGACCCTGATATAATATTGGTAGGTGAGCTTCGCGACCTTGAAACCATCTCCTTGGCCATTGAGGCTGCCTCTACAGGTCACCTGGTTTTTGGTACCCTGCATACATCAAGTGCTCCAAAGACAGTCGACAGGATCATAGAAGTGTTTCCCAGTACAGAGCAGGCCCAAATCCGGTCCACCCTTTCAGACGGTCTCAGGGCTGTTGTGGCCCAGGTGCTGTTCAAAAGGATTGACAAGCGGGGCAGGTGCGCTGCACTGGAGATCCTAGTTGCCACCCCTGCGGTACGCAATTTGATCCGGGAAGCTAAAACCCATCAGATACCCTCCATGATTCAGACTGGGAAGCAATACGGTATGCAGTTGCTGGATGACGCAATAATGGATCTATATCAAAAAGGATGGATCGGTGCGGATGAAGCCTATACAAAGGCCAATAACAAGGGTGATTTCAGACCCTTCCTCAAGAATCCACCCGCAGATTTTACCGAAGCCTGATCATCTTACCCAATAGGAGGACGGCATGAAAAAACAGCAGCTTGATTATATTCTATCCAAGATGCTCGATTCCCATGATAATGTATCAGACCTAAACTTTACTCCGGGTAAGCCACTTCAGGTTGAAAGTTCGGGTCAGCTTGTAACAGTCAATGTTGAACCGGAATTTAAGATTCTTACCCCGTTTCAAACGGAAGTATTGGCTCTTAATCTTATAAATAATGATAGAAAACTAACGGAAACTCTGCTTCGTGAAGGCAGCTGCGATTTGTCCTACCAGTTAGGTACCAAGGCAAGGTTCAGGGTGAATATCTTTTCCAGGGCCGGAAAATACGCCATTGTTCTCAGAAAGCTTGAAACCAAGATTCCTACCATTGAAGGCATGAATCTGCCTAAAAGTTTCCACCCCATGGCTGAAGAGAAAAACGGTATCATTTTTGTTACCGGCGCTACAGGTTCTGGTAAATCAACATCTCTTGCCGCACTTTTGGATAAGATTAACGAGACCAAATCAGTTCATGTCATTACCCTGGAAGACCCGATTGAGTATCAGCATACCCAAAAAAAATCGACCTTTAATCAGCGGGAACTGGGTATGGATTTCGATACCTTTGCTTCAGGACTGAGAGCTTCACTTCGCCAGGCGCCAAAAGTTATTCTGGTTGGTGAGATGAGGGACAGGGAAACCGTTGAAATCGGTTTGGCTGCTGCTGAAACCGGTCACTTGGTACTGACTACCTTGCATACTGTAGATGCCGGCCAAACCATTAACCGTGTTCTGGGTATGTTTTCCATGGAAGAGGAAAAACAGATCCGAATCCGCCTGGCTGATACTGTTCGATGGATTGTAGCCCAGCGTTTGCTCCCCAAACTAGGGGGAGGCCGTGTCGCGGCTTTTGAAGTTATGGCAACCAACCTCAGGGTCAAGGACTCAATTCTTAATGGTGAGTCCGAGGGAAAAACCTTTAATGACATTATCACCGCAGGTAAGGCTCAAGGGATGATTTCTTTTGATGAATTCATCGTCTCCCTCTATGAAGAGGGAAAAATTGATGAGGCCACTGCAATGGCTTATGCATCCCGAAAGGATATTGTCGGCCGCGGGCTTGACAGTATCAAGAGTGCCAGAGGCGAGTCCACTACCCGGATTGATTCTCTGGAAATTGACCGCAGCTATGGAGGGGACCAATAATGAATATCACTTGCCCACAGTGTAGAACAAAATTGAACCTGCCGGATGATAAAATTCCTAAGCATAAAGATTCTGCCTTCAAATGTCCGAAATGTAAATCTTCCATACCTGTAAAGGCGTCTAACCCAGCTGGTTCTCAATCGGAACCGGCACAGGGCGCCGAGGCACTGCAGTTTCAGCGGGGTGGTTTAAAGCAGGCCTTGGTATGTATGGCGCCGTCTCTGGCAAGAAACAGAGTCATGGCAAGTATTACAAAGTCGGGATTTAACGCACATGTTCCTGAAAGTCCGGCTCAAGCTCTCAGAAATCTTGAATACAATGCCTATCCCTTGGTAATAGTAGATGACGTATTTGATGCAGAAAAAAAGATGGCAATCCATATGGATGATCTGGATATGTCTTTGCGCCGCAGAATTTGCCTGGTAAAAGTCAGTGCAGGTGCGGAAACCGGAAATGCTATGGCAGCCCTTCATTCCAGTGTGAATTACGTCATTCAGTCCCGGGATCTTGAACAGCAAGACGAGACACTGGTAGATGATATTCTGGCCGTTGCCCTGTCAGAGCATGAGAGCTTCTACACGGTTTTTAATGATTCCATGAAAGCAGCCGGTAAGGCCTGATTTTCGGTACTTCAATTTTCCATGAATCGAAACTAATATGATACAACACTGGTATGCGTCTTCAACCGTGGGGGAATGGCTGAAGCGAAGCGTCTCTTTTCTTAACCTCGGTGTCATTATTCTCACCCTTGTGATTATCGTTTCAGAGTTCCGATTTGACTGGTGTGAGTCGCTGGCCGGCAGGTACCTGATGTCTACTAACGATAGCAGGCCTGAAATCGGAAGTATTTGGGAAACGGGCCGCCATACCGTCAATGCCCGTCAATCATTGAATCAAATGATACTGCAGCGTGAAACTTTAGGACGGACTGCCCGGAATGCAGATTCTTTTTTGGATTTGACACAAGGGCTTGGTGCTGGTGAATGGGCCAACCTTGACAAGGACAGATTCCGGCAGCTTTATCTATCCCTAACACCCAACCATCGTCATAAGTTGATTGAGCCCGCGCGACTAATCTGGCTGCTCAACGGCAGCACGACCGACCGAATTTTTTGTGAAGGCCGGATAGGTGGGGTGAAAATTTATTTTATTGATTCCGGAAACCGTGTGATCCACCAGATTGATCTGGAAAACCAAGCTTTGACTAGCACCACAGCAGACCCTTTCTTCCAGGGGGCTTTAGAAGATATCCCGGGATTTTCCGGGTCTGTTTATCCTGCAGATATGTTCTTTCAAGCTGTTTTCAGGCTGCCGCCGGACATGATGCCGGACCTGATCCATGATGCTGAGACATTGTTGACAAGGACTGGTACCATTGGCCGGGTCGGTGTGTGGAATACGGCTGATGAAGGGTTTATCCAGCTGGGATTTGAATTCAACCAACTGGGTGAAACACGGGTTGTCCTGATTAAGGCAAGGGAATGGGCGGTCTGGCAATTGAGCCTTGCCCTGAAAGGGGAAGACCAATGAAGCCGGTTTCAGCTATTTTGACGACCCTTCGTGTGCTTTTTTACAGTACTCTTTTGATTACCGGCATAGGAATAGCCGGGGGAAGTATTCTTGTGTTTCAGGTAACTAAGGATTTACCCAAACTACCATCTCCTTTAAGCCGGATCATAGAAACTCCCCAGAGCCTGATCTATGCGTCAGACGGGCAGGTGCTCATAGGATTGGGGGAGCGTCAGGCGGTCCCACTTGACATGGTTTCTCCTGATTTTTTAAATGCCATTGTCGCCACTGAAGACCACAGGTTCTTTGAGCACAGCGGCATCAATAAACTAAGAATTATAAAAGGGTTGTATGTCACCCTGTTTAAGCCTGGGAAAATACAGGGGGCGTCTACCATTACCCAGCAGTTGGCCAAAAATTTGTTTTTCAGTTTTGAGAAAACCTGGCATCGAAAATTCAAGGAACTGCTGGTGGCCCTTCAGATTGAGGAAGCCAACACAAAAGAAGAAATTCTTGAAGCGTATGTCAACCAGATTCACTTTGGGGCCGGTGCCCAGGGAATAGAAAAAGCGGCCCGGACATTTTTTAATAAACCGGCTCAAGAATTAGATCTTTCCGAAGCCTCCCTGCTGGCAGGTTTGCCAAAATCCCCAACCCAGTATAATCCGTTTCGACACTATGAAAAGGCACTGGAACGTCGCCGGATTGTTTTGGGGCGGATG
Organism: Desulfobacterales bacterium; assembly: GCA_022361535.1. The sequence goes on along the minus strand of JAKSAU010001289.1, from coordinate 2,271 downwards.
GTGGCGGCAGGGTATATTGACCGTGAAACAGCAGATCAGGTTGACCTGACACGTCCGGTGCTTCATAAGGGCAGGACCGACTCTCGAACAGGCAGTTATTTTCTCGATGCCCTGATTCGGGAACTTATTTCGGTATATGGTGAAGATGTGGTGTACCATGGTGGGATAAAAGTTTATTCAACATTGGACCCACGGCTGCAGTCGGAGGCTGAAGCCTCAGTGCGGGACGGTTTGGACCGCCTGGATAAATTGATAGGGTTAAATCAAGATTCAAAAGAAAAAACCCAGGCAGCATTGGTCGCCATTGATACAGCCAGCGGTGCTGTCAAGGCCATGGTTGGAGGGCGGGATTATTACGCAAGCGAGTTCAACCGGGCCGTGGACGGGCGCCGCCAGGCCGGCAGCGGATTCAAGCCATTTCTATATTATGCCGGGTTTCAAAAACAAGGCCTTCAACCGGCCAGTTTGTATATGGACAAACCGGTCTCCATACCTGTTGCAGGTGCCCCGGACTGGGCCCCAAAAAATTTCGAAAGGCAGTTCCGGGGTCCCATGATACTAAAGCAGGCTTTGATATCTTCGGTAAACACGATTGCAGCTCAGATAGTTGAAATTGTTGGACCGGATGCAGTTATTGATGTTGCTAAAAACTGCGGTGTAAAAAGCCCTTTAAACTCAGTCTATTCAGTTGCCTTGGGTACATCCGATGTGACGGTACTTGATATGGCAGCCAGCTTTTCCGTTTTTGCCAATTTAGGTGTCAAACGAGATCCTTTTTTATTCTGGCGGGTGGAAGACGCCATGGGGCGGGTTGTTTTTGAACGCATCATCAACGACCGCCAGGTGCTTGAGCGGGCAACAGCTTTCCAGGTGGTAGACATGATGGCAGGTGTTGTGGAGCAGGGCTCTGGCCGTTCGGTTCGAAAACTTGGGTTTAAGCGGCCTGCAGCCGGTAAAACAGGCACGACAGACAATTATAACGATGCCTGGTTTACAGGCTTTACCCCGTCCTTATGTACGTCGGTATGGACCGGTTTTGATAAGAAAAAGAAATTAAAAGACAAAAGAGGTGTGGGTATTACAGGTGGACGGGGAGCTGCACCAATATGGACTGATTTTATGCTCAGGGCGATGAAAGGTGAGCCTGAAAGGAATTTCCATGTTCCCGAGAACATCCGGTTTGAAACCGTTGACATAACAACGGGGTGTCCACCGGAATCGCAAAACACAGAATCATTGTTAGAGGTTCCCGGGTTTCTGCGGCAGATATTGGATCTACCCAAGCCACAGCCTGAACCCCCCAAAGAGTTAAAGACCATGACTGTGGCCATTAAACAGGGGAATGTCCTGTGCCAGGAGGATAATGATGATACGCATCCTTAGGCATGTCAGTGTCCGATTTTGGATTACAACTCTTATAACGATCCCCTTTATTTTTGTGCTGCTTCCATGGACGGGGGCCTTGTTCCCCGGTCTCCCGGTAACGCTTATTGTTGCAATAGTCTATCTTGTGGTAGGTCTTGGTCTTGGAAGTGCCCTTGATATTGTCGGTTTAAGGCGGATAAAAAGCGTGCTCAGGGAAGGGGAGCTTTGGGAACGATCAGGTATCCAGGCACGGGCTGAAAAAAAATATCTACAGGCTGTCCGAATTTATGACAGTGCTTGGATTTCGCCTTTGGTAGCCAAACGTACTGAACCAGCTTTAACGGCATGCCTTGCCCGATTTTATCTGACTTCGGGAAGTCGCTGCCAGGAGATCCAAAGTGCTGCAGCTGTTTATCTATCTTCCAATCCAGGTGATGAAACACTCGCCAAACTTTGGCTGGAGCGCATCAGGGAGCAGGATCTGTCAGCGACCTTAACCCAGTCTGTTCTGACAGCTTTGGCTGATATGTATTACGCTCACCAGGATATAGCCAAAGTCCTGGTTGGGATTTTTCTGGATCTTGGCCGGGTGGATTTCTCAGCTAAGCGGCTTTACCGCAATTTTTTGGACAATATCGGTGAAAAAGACCTTTCAGGGAAGGATGAGGGCGGCTATCGGGATCGTGTAAACGCTCTTATTGCAGCAGGAGAACATGTACCGGAACCCAACGCACAAGACTCGGGGCAAGGTGTTGAGGTGCCAATGGAACGCACCCTTGGCGATCTTAGAGCGGCCCCTGTTGAATCTTATAATCAGGAAACAACAAAGATTCCGATTCATAAAAAGAACGGCCTTGGTGTTTCTAAGCAATATATTCTTCAGATGGGACGTATACCTGTAGTAGG
>JAKSAU010001089.1 GCA_022361535.1 Desulfobacterales bacterium | reverse complement strand
GTATCGGAAAAAACATTATCATCTAATCCTGCGACATTTACCTTGACCAACTTTCCTTCCCGGCCGCTTAAAGTATGGATACACTGGCCGATAAGCTCCTTGCCCACACCGGTCTCCCCGAAAACCAGCACAGGCTTGGATGAGGGGGCAACTGCTTCTACATAGTGAAAAATGGAGTGCATCTGCTTATCCTGTGTGATGATATGGCGGAAGGCAGCTGGATTCTTGATCTGGGCAAACAGATCCTGGTGCAACGGTTTTTTACCGTTTTCTTCGATCTCATCCCACGACAGTGCTGTTTTGACAGCCTTGATCAACCGTTCCTCTTCCACCGGTTTCATCACATAATCCATGGCACCGATTTTCATACATTTGACAGCCGTATCGACCTCAATGGTTCCGGTAAGAACGATAACAGGAATCCTTGGCCAGGTTTTGCGGATAATTTTTAAAAGGCGGCCCCCATTTATATGCGGCATGTTCAGATCAAGGAGAATCAAGGCAGGGATCTGCCTTTCCATCTGCCGGATCACATCCCTGGAATCGGAAATGGTAACGATCTTGTCAAAGCCTGCCATGCGCAGGCATGTGTCAACGGCCACGAGGATCTCGGGCTCGTCATCAACAATTAATATAGGTCTGTCCAGACTGGGCGTATTCACGATGATTGCCTCCTGTTGGATTTATATAGAATATTTGTCCGAACAGGGCAAGAGTATCCTAGCGGTAAGGCCTTTTCCAAGTTCAGATTCAAACTCTAAAAGCCCATTGTGGTCATTGACAATTTTTTCTGAAATGGAAAGCCCCAGGCCTGTTCCCCCATCGTCCCGGCGTGTGGTGAAAAAGGGATCGGTCATCTTTTTTAAATCCTGTTCTGATACCCCGGGACCTGTGTCTTTTACCTCGATGCCGATCATGGACCTGTCCTTATTAATAAAAGTGGAAACAAAAATGGCCTGTGTTTCATTTTCAAGGGCCTGGCCTGCATTGACCAAAAGATTGATAATTACCTGTTGCAGTTTTTGGAAATCACCTGTTACCGTTGGCAGATTTTCCGCACAGGTGACCGTGACATTGGGAGTAATCTTTTTTAAGACCGTGTGGGTCAAATCCACAGACTTGGCAACCACCTGATTGATATCCATCTGCTGTTTTTCCACCTGACCTTCAGCAGGCCTTGAGAAATCCTTGAGTTCAGAAATAATGCCTTTGATTCTAGCAGAACTGTCCTCAATAGCGGACAGCATCAAATCAATACGGTAACGTACTTCAGGATAGGGCATATTGCAGATCTTTGAATCAGGTCTGTCTGCAAAATGAGTATCCAACAATGGGGTAAAGGACTGGAACATTTTCTTAAGGTTGGGCGCGTTGAGCATAAGAGACGTAGCAGGGTTGTTGATCTCATGAGCCACCCCGGCCACAAGGATACCCAGCGACGTCATCTTATCAGCTTGTATGAGTTGTTTCTCCCTCAGGCGGGACTGCTCAAGGGCTGCAAGCCTTGCTTTTTGCTCCATTGCAGCTGCCCAAATGATATAGGCGGACAAGGCCACGACCACCCCCATGATTCCCAAGCAGGTCAGGGAAAGCTTGCGGGTGACCGCAGAAATTTCAGCCTTTACATCATCCACGTAAATACCAGTTCCTATGACCCACCCCCAGGGTTCAAATCCTTTGACGTAGGAAATCTTTGGCACAATTCTCTCAGAATCCTCTTTCCACTGCCACAGATAATCCACAAATCCTGCACCGGACTCCTTTACGGTCTTTACCATCTGGGTGAACATCTTTTTGCCGGACGGATCTTCAAAATCACCGATATCTTTTCCAACCAGATCCGGTCGGTACGGGTGCATTATCATTACCGGGGTATTGTCGTTGATCCAGAAATAATCCTTGTTTTCCGGGCCGTAGCGCAAATGTTCCAGGTGGGCAATGGCAAACTGCTGGGCCTGGGGCCGGGCCAATTCACCCTGTTTTTCCTTATCGTGATAAAGAGCCAGCACAGACCAGGCATTTTCAGTCAAGTGCAGCACCCCTTCCCTTTTACCGTCCATCATATAGGTTTCCAGCATGGGGATGATAAAAAGGAAAATGGTCATGATAAAAAGCACAAGGGTCAGGGCCACCGGAACAATGATTCTTACCGGTAAAGTTTTGACAGCCAAAGAATGGGAACTTGGATCGGGCAATACATATCTCCCTATTACTTAAGGATTCCCTAATTGTTTAAGATTATAGTTCTGACATAGCCTTAAGCGATCTGCACTGTCAAGCCCCTGAGAAATCAAGACCAGGGTTATCGTCTATATCAATTCTCAAAATAGATTTCCGATTGGCCTGGAGAACAAGGGCATCCCATATACAAAGACCGGCCCGTTTATTCTAAGAAACGGCTGCCGCATTTTTCACCACGTTTTTTGGGGGACCTGTGTCAACCTAAGCAGTTCAGGATTGGCCATGTTATTTTTCCACTAACGGCTCCTTTATTAACAACAGGTACTCATAAATATACAGATCCTCGATAAAATGCCGGATGATCTCATGGGCATCTTTTTGGGAACTGGATTTAAAAATCCGGTGAATTCTCCTGGAAAAATCAACTTTAATGAAATCCGTGTAATTACCACGTATAACCGTGTATCCAAAAGAACAGGCAATATTTTCAAGGTCAGAAAAACGAATGGTGTATTCACTATGGCCTATGAGCCTGATTTCGTCCGGATTCCCTGAAGGCGTAAGTTTAATATAAGTGGCCATATGATCTGTGACGGTTGCCTCACAACTGTGTTCGCTTAAAAAAATATAGGGGACATTACAGGAACAAAGCCTGTCAAGGGCCATTATGGCTCCAATATTCAGGTTGTATGGTTCATCTTCAGGAAGTGTAAGTCTGCCCTCTTTTATATATTTTCGGATTTTACTAAAGAGTACATTGTCATGACTCCCATAGGTCACCATGGTGTTGGTTAGCCCACATGCTGTAGGAAAATCGCCCACGATTTCGTTCATGACCACCAAATCCTGATCCCGGATGATTTCCTGATCGATATTAAAAAAATCAGATTGGAGAAAGTGTATATGAAAACCATCAAGAGTTTGGCGCTGCACGCTCATCATGGCCGGAGAGATATCCACCATTGTTGATTTGATATCCGGAGAAATTCCCAACAGATCACGCATTAGAAAACCGTAGCCGCCGCCAACTTCCATTACCTTATTACATTTTTTTCGGGGGATATAATGAAACAGATAAGCAAAAAGCTGCTCTCCATATGTCCGGTTTCTGGCAAGGATTTGTCTTACAGGTGAGTCTTCCGGCTCGATACTATTGCATACGGTGAGTTCCCACAGAAGATGATTCAAATCGTTTTTATGGTATTGTTCAGTTTGATTCAAAAAAAAGGACATGCGAGCCATCCAGTCCCTGTAGAGATAAAAAAGGGTTGGAGACCTTTAACGATCTTCAACCCTTTTTTTATCAAACAGGTTTCGGTTGATATCTAAGATAAAGAACCGTACCCGTCATTCGTCGTTTTATTGCTTACTTCAACAGTTCCTTGGCACCTTCCACAGCCATATCAACGGTTGTCGGATCTGCCAGAGTTGAGGTATCACCAAAACCTTCAGGCTCAAACTCACCTGCGGCAACTTTTTTCAGTATACGTCTCATAATTTTGCCTGAACGGGTTTTGGGCAAAAAGTCGGACCACTGAATGACGTCAGGTGTTGCAATGGGACCAATCTCCGTTCTTACATGTGCCACCAGCTCTTTTCTGAGCTCCTCGGTCTTTTCAACACCTGAGTTCAGTGTCACATAGGCGTAAATGGACTGGCCCTTGATCTCATGGGGATAACCGACAACAGCAGCTTCTGCAACATCCTTATGACTTACCAGTGCAGACTCGACTTCTGCCGTGCCCATCCTGTGACCGGAGACATTGATGACGTCATCTGTACGACCTGTGATCTGATAGTATCCGTCTTCATCTCTTCTACAGCCGTCTCCAGCCGTATAGTAACCGATGTTTTCCTCAAAATAGGTTTCAAAGAAACGGGTGGGATTTTTGTAAACCCCTCTCATCTGGCCGGGCCAGGACCGTTTCATGACCAGTGCACCTGATGCCACGCCTTCCAATTCGTTGCCGTCATCGTCAAGCAGTGCCGGTTCAACACCGAAGAAGGGTACCGTTGCCATGCCGGGCTTGATGTCTATGGCCCCCGGCAGCGGGGTAATTAACACACCACCGGTCTCTGTCTGCCACCATGTATCCACAATGGGGCACCTGCCCTGGCCGATGACATTATAATACCAGTTCCATGCTTCCGGGTTAATGGGTTCGCCAACTGTACCCAACAGTCTTAAAGAAGAGATGTCGTAATTTTCAACCCAGGAATTGCCCTCTTTGGCAATGGCCCTGATGGCAGTGGGGGCGGTGTAAAATATGTTGACCTTGTACTTTTCCACCACTGACCAGAAGCGGCCCCAGTCCGGATAATTGGGCACACCTTCAAACATGATGGTGGTGGCACCGTTACAGAGCGGACCGTATACGATGTAGGAATGGCCGGTTACCCAGCCGATGTCGGCGGTACACCAGTAAATGTCGCCGTCATGATAGTCAAAGATCATTTTGTGGGTATACGAGGTGTAGACAAGATAGCCGCCTGTGGTATGGAGAACTCCCTTGGGCGTCCCTGTGGAACCGGAGGTGTAAAGGATAAACAGGGGATCTTCCGCATCCAGCTCTTCTGGCGGACAGTCATCAGACACTTTGGCAACTTCTTCGTGGTACCAGACATCCAGGTCTGCGTTCCAGTCAACCGTAACCTTGTCTGCGCCGACCCGTTCAACAACCAGGTGTTTTTTGATGGTTGGGCAGTTTTTAAGGGCAGCGTCTGCATTTGCCTTCTGAGGAACGGCTTTTGCCCCCCTGAATGTACCGTCACAGGAGACGACCATGACACTTTCGGAATTATTGATTCTGTTGGCCAGGGCATCGGCTGAAAAACCGCCGAATACAACGGCATGGATGGCGCCGATCCTGGAGCAGGCCAGGACACCTATGGCAAGTTCAGGTATCATGGGCAGGTAAAATGTCACCACATCGCCCTTTTTAATACCGTTTGCCTTTAATACATTGGCAAACTTGCAGACTTCTGCATGGAGTTCCTTATAGGTGAATTGTTTGCTTTCATTGGGATCATTTCCCTCCCAGATAATGGCAGTCTGGTCACCACGGGTTTCAAGGTGGCGGTCAAGGCAATTGTAGGAAATGTTAAGTTTGGCATTTGTGAACCAGTTGATCTGGTGGTCTTCAACGCTTTTGCCGTAGTTAAAATCCGAGACTTTGTCCCACTTTTTAAACCAGGTTACTTGTTCTTCTGCAATTCTGCCCCAGAATCCGTCCGGATCATCAATAGACTCTTGCCAAAGTGCCTTATACTCATCATAACTCTTGATGTAGGCCTTTTTCTTAAAATCTTCAGGTACCGGGTAAATGTCTTTCAGCTTCACATCTGTCATAAAAACCTCCATGGCAAAAAAATTACAAAAAAGAACGGTTAAGTGGCCGGGGCCGCAAAGTCCGATGACCGGGTTTTTTATACTAAAAAAGTAAAGCAACCACAGTTTGAACCAGTGCCCATAGAACTAATTCGCCAAAACAAAATGATTGGCATTCAGTTACATATAAAGCAACCATCGTACCAGGGCGAATTTATAATCGTAAGCAATTGAATATTTAGTTCTTTTACGTAACTGAAAGTAAAAGCTCCTTTTAAGCTCATACAACAAAAGTTGTAGTTAAGCAACCGATTTTAGAATTTCTCTACAGCGAACGGGTAATCGAGGATCTGTCACAACAAAAGTTGTCACTACAATTTTTATTGTGACTACATTTCCCGCATAGAATTTTTTTGAAAGCGCCGGTTCTGAGTAAAGTTCGATATATCCGGATACTTTTTACACAATCTGTTGATTTGACGTTGCAGACCTTTAATCTGTTGTGCCAGAAGATCAATTGCGAAAATGAATGGTTCAAGTGAATCTTTTAATTTATGACTGGCCCCTCTTTTGTTAATTTTTCTACTGTTGAATATATCGCGGTGGGTTCCTGCATTCTCTTCTTGTCTTTTAATTTTGGCACTAAAGCTGGTTTGTCCTTGAAGACGATATTTGTAGATGTGCTTACCCTGCCTGTCAAATTTGTTGGCAAGACCAGGGGAAAAGAACTACAAAAATGTTGATTATTTTTCCTATTACTTATGGGTATTATCTTCTCTAACCGTCCACAAAAACAAAATAACACCTTAGATTCATTACCATTAAAGGTTTTTCAGATTTATAAACCTTATCATAAATGAGAATGGCACACGACTTGCTTTTATACTTTTACAACAGCGTGATTAGAACAACCCAAGCCAAGGAAAGATGTAGCATGAGCAACAACAAAGACACATTTGAAGTAAAAAAAACATTCGGACTCAGTGTACTGCTGAAACT
>JAKSAU010000974.1 GCA_022361535.1 Desulfobacterales bacterium | reverse complement strand
CGTTGTCCTACGACGGACTGATCATGGGAGTCACCTTGGTATTCACCGGATGCATCACCGCCTACGTCACCCCGGCGATCCTCGGCGGCACGAAAGTACTCACCCTGGCGACATTGATGAGGCAGGAGGCGCTGATGCTGATGAACTGGGAAGCAGCGACGGTCATCGCCGTGGTCATGATCGTCACCACTTTAGCGCTCTACAACGGCCTGAGACTGTTCAAACCGAGGGACGCATGAAGAATTCCCGACTCCTCCTGGTCATCATGATCATCATGTTCGTCTTCCTCCTGCTGCCCTTCGTCATCATTCTCGCGTCATCGTTCTCAGCCGACGCCACGATGAAGTTCCCTCCTCGGGGATTCTCTCTGAAGTGGTACGGCAAAGTCCTGAATGTCGAGATGTTCCGGACCACCTTCTGGGTGAGCCTCAAAATCGGCCTGGCGGCGACGACGACCGCTTTGCTGCTGGGCATTCCCGTGGCTTACGCGTCGGTCCGCCGTCGATATCGGCTCAAGGCGGTCGTGGAGGTTTTCTTCTCTTCGCCGGCCATCGTCCCGGGCCTGGTGATCGGTTTCGCCCTCTTGCGGTTCTTCATCTTTCTCACCGGCATGTCCATCGGATTGGGTCTGTACCTCGGGCATACGGCGATCCTCTTTCCCTACACCGTCCGCGTCGTTTCCGCCAGTTTGAGGAATCTCGATCCGGCCATCGAGGAAGCCGCCGTGAGTCTTGGATCGAGCCCGCTCTTTTCCTTCCTTTCCGTCGTCCTGCCCAACATCCAGTCGGGTTTGGCGGCCGCGTTCATCTTGGCGTTCATCACCTCCTTCAGCAACGTCCCCATCTCCCTCTTCCTTACCGGACCGGGGGTGGCCACGTTGCCGATTCAGATGCTCGTGTATATGGAGTACTACTTCGACCCGACGATTTCCGCTCTCTCGAGCATTCTCATCGTCCTCACCATCGTCATCGTTCAGTCGGCCGAGAAGGTCCTGGGCATCACCAAGTACATGTAGGAAGGTTACCATGGCGTACGTCGAACTGAAGAACATCGATGCCGGTTACGAGAAAGGCAAGCCCATCCTGAAAGACTTCAACATGACCGTGGAAAAGGGGGAGTTGCTGTCTCTCCTCGGACCCAGCGGTTGCGGGAAGACGACGACCCTCCGGACCATTGCCGGGTTCCTCCTGGCCGAGAAGGGGCAGGT
>JAKSAU010000858.1 GCA_022361535.1 Desulfobacterales bacterium | reverse complement strand
TTATCCTGGCTGCCATTGAATTGACCCGCCGGACCACGGGAATGATCATCCCGGTGTTGATTATCTTGGGGTTGACCTATGTGGGGTGGTGGGGCGGCCTTCTCGATGGTGTGTTTGAGTTCAAAAGTATGAATCCTGAGACCATCCTTTTTAGAAGTGTTTACGGAGATGACGGGATTTTCGGTAATATTGCCAGTATCTCTTCAACCTTTGTATTTATGTTTATCCTTTTTGGGGCGTTTCTGTTAAAGTCCGGAGCCGGAGATTTTGTCATCGATCTTGCCCGGTCCGTGGCCGGGAAACTTCCCGGTGGGCCAGGGCTTGTGGCAGTGTTTGCTTCAGGGCTTACCGGTACGATTTCAGGATCTGCCATAGCCAATACCGCATCCACAGGGGTAATCACCATTCCTTTGATGAAAAAGGCGGGATTTCCTGCTAAATTTGCAGCAGGTGTCGAAGCTGCAGCATCTACAGGGGGGCAGATAATGCCGCCCATTATGGGTGCCGGGGCCTTTGTTATGGCAAGTTACACCCAGATTCCCTACACAACGATTATTGCTGTTTCCGTACTGCCGGCTATTTTGTATTTTGCTACGGTTGCTTTTTTTGTTGTATTGGAGGCCAAACGCAGCGGGGTTGTTGCCCAGGATACACAAGACGCCCCCAAGGCATTGACTGTTCTAAAGCAAGGCGGCCTTCCTTTTTTGATTCCAATTGCCATCCTGATCGGGATGCTGATTGTGGGATTTACGCCGTCCTATGCAGCCGCAGTTTCAATCGTTGCTGTTATTGTCTTCTCCTGGCTGACACCAAACAAAATCGGTATCAAAGGTGTTATTGAAGCACTGGCTTTAGGGTCTAAAAATATGGTAATGACTGCCATTCTGCTTTGTTCTGTCGGGCTGGTTGTAAATGTTATTGCCATGACAGGAGTGGGAAATACGTTTTCGCTGATGATCAACAACTGGGCCGGTGACAGCCTCATGATCGCCTTTATCCTT
>JAKSAU010000113.1 GCA_022361535.1 Desulfobacterales bacterium | reverse complement strand
TATTTTCCATCTTGGCCTCCTTTCTCTTCTATAAATATAGATCCAGTCGAATAAGTTTGTTATTCCTTACAAAATAATTTTCGGGATATCTTTACTTTAAAGAGCTCATTTCAAAAGAGTAGTTTTAGTACAAGAATGAAATATCGGTGCTTAAGGCTGAGAAGGTATAGAAAAAGAAGGGAATATGGCCCAAAAGAAGATATAGTAGAATTTAAAGAAAACAGGGCTCCAGAATTTGCCGGGTATCGTTTCTGTTTTGTACCGGCCTCTTTTGTCTTTATACTGTGGACTACGTCAAAAACTGATACTTAATAGAATCAATCTGATCTATAGTATGAAAAATAAAATCACTACCCCCCGGACAAAATGGTGACCACATGAATCTCATCGCCGTCTGCGGTTGAACGAAGTAGTTCGCCTGGATGGGCGGTCCTTGAGTTTAAAAAGATCTCGATCAGGTGGTGAATCTCTCCATTGTCCTTGAAGATCGACTCCTTCATATCAGGAAAGGCTTTTACAAGCTCTTTTAGACACTGCCCTACAGTGTTGCCCTCAACCTGGTGGGTTTTGGCATTATTAGCCATATGACGGAGAATAAGGGGTATATGGATGGTGATCATGTCTGCTTCCTATATCTTCCCGCTTTTGCCCTGAGGTCTTTTGCAGTATTCTTCCGGGCACAGAGGTGGCATATTTCACCTGTAACAGGTATCATACCTTTAATGTTTCCGGACCGCTGAGAAAGTCCGTTTTTCAATCGCTCTGTTGCATGGGGCCTACCGCAAACCGTGCATGGAGCCAGCGACTGTTCACAGACTGGGGTACCTGTAAACCTTGTTGTGACCTGGTCCTTGTACCTCAAAACCTGTATGGCCTGGGTGGGGCAGACTGTAGCGCAGGCACCACAGCCTGCGCAGGCGGTTCCAGGTCCAAGGAAATTGGAAAACACCAGACGGCCCGCAGGCGTCCTGGAAAATTCAAGGGCATTGAACCCCATCTCGCTGCAGATCAACTCACACAGGCCGCAGCCGATGCAGATATCGCAGCGCATGCACCTGGCCACTTCTTTAACAGCTTCATCTGTTCCAAGCTCATGCTCGATGCAGTCAAAGGTGCATGCCCGTTCTACCGGGTCCAGCTCAGCTGGGACCGTTTTTTTGGGCTCGCTTCTGACAGAAAGGTTGGAATCCAGAACTCCGGGCTGGACTGGGGATTGAGGCACAG
>JAKSAU010000213.1 GCA_022361535.1 Desulfobacterales bacterium | reverse complement strand
CAATGAATGTAAAAAAGTTCGGAGATATATTTATCTATGCAATTATTGACAGGTATATTGCTCTCTCTTTTTTTATTATTGTCGAGCACCTGCTATGCGAACAACACTATATCCCAAATTGAATTTATTACCGGGGAATGGCCTCCTTATACATCAGAAAGCCTACCTGGTTATGGGCCTGCAGCCATTCTGGTTTCTGCCGTTTGCGAAAAAATCGGAATAACGCCTGTATTCCTTTTTCGCCCCTGGAAAAGAGCAGAAACAGAACTCCTAAATGGAGAAGCTTTCGCAGCGTTTCCATACGCCAAAACCAATCAAAGAAAGAATAAGTTTCTTTTTTCCGACATTTTGTATTCCACGACTACCGTTTTGATGTACCACCAGAATAAAATAAAGCCAGACCTACTGAATTACAAAGCTGTGAAGGACCTTAGAGGATATACAATAGGTGGTATCAGAGGAGGATTTTACGAATCTATATTAAAACACAAAGGGATAAATTTTGAAGGAACAAATAGTATAGAGCAATCCCTCAACAAGCTTAAAATTGGACGAGTCGACCTATGCATTGGAGGCAAATTAGTTCTATATGATGCTGTAAACACATTTTTTCCTGAAGATATTAAGAAATTCAAGGTACTGGGGCAAAGCTTTGGCGAAAAAACACATGCTTATTTAATGATATCAAAAAGTTACCCACGTAGTGAAAAAATTCGAGAAAAGTTCAACCATGGTCTATCTCAATTAATTAAAAGTGGCGATTATATTCAATTGATAAACAAATATAATCTTACTATTCCCTAAATTTGGGGGTAAACAAAACTTGTAGATGACGAATTCACTTTTTGTTTACAACCTTTCTCTTCTTTATCAAAACCATTTCTATAATCTTTATTTGAGGCTGGATCAGTTTTAAGGGAATAATTAAACGAGAATGGCCATATCAAAACCGGCAACCTATTAACGTTTCAAAGGTTGCCGGTGAGGATATCAAAACTTTGATATTTATGATCGGAATCGCCTTCCCAACCCGGTGAGGCCTAACACCCCTACTCCCATTAGAATTAATGTAGAGGGTTCTGGTACCGGCCCTGGAGCGACAACCTGTTCGATTGAATATTGAAAATTATCCATCAACCAGAATGGCTCTGATATCTGGCCAGTTCCGGTAATTACAAGCCTGTCTATGTTAAAAGCGGAGACGAGAAGTCCTGTTTCAAAAATATTTGGCAAAATATCGGTTGTATAAGACTGGACCTCAGTAGCTCCCAAATAGGCTTGAACTGTCAATCCTGTGGCAGAAAAATTTGAAGGCGCCCCATCAGCAGTGTTAGCATATTTGCCCGCCCAAGACCATGAAGTCACTCCTGCCCCTAAAAAATCAAAAACGCCTCCACCGTCCCTGGTAATGGAGACTGCAGAAAACGAAAGGGCATGGTCACTTGATAAGAAAGAAGTTGTATTAAAATAGGTTGAATTGTAATGATCTTCATGAATTACACCCGGTACACCTGTAGAGTTAGGTGGGCTCCATAAAAACCCACCATGGCTCAAAGAAGTAAGCCCCACTGGCGATGTATCTGTTGTTATATCATCAAAAGTAATCGTCGAGGCATTCACATAAGTGGTCAACGAAAATAAAAAAATGCCGGCTATTAAAAAAATTGTCCCCAAAAGTGATTTAATTTTTGCGCGTCTCATGGTTCCATCCTAATTTTTTAAAATGTTTAAATTACTCTCAAGGAAATAATCTAATCTATAACTAGGTTTTATATCCTTGCTGATCTAAACAGTTGCATGGACCGTGACGCATATCAATCAGTGATAATACCCAATTTAATCAGGAGTAATACTTAAATCTTACTGAAGAACTACATAATCGATTCACCTGGGCATGCAAGAGACCCTTTCTGAGATGATAGTGGACAGACCAATTATTCAGACATCCAGGAATGTAACACATATGAATGGTTGGAAAGCTCAATCTAAGAAGAACAGCCCTCACCCACTCGGCAGATGGCTGGAACTTTGAAAAGATTTCCTGGTAGTTAAGGACCCCTTAAATTATGCAGTTATTCAACTATTCTGAGCCGAATTCTGGGAGAGCCATTTTTCGAATTTATCTTTGGGAAGGGGGGGAGAAAACAGGTATCCCTGTATTTCCATTTGCCCCATATGGGATAATGCATCCAACTGAGTTTTGGTCTCCACTCCTTCAGCTACAAGCCCTAAGTTAAGTTTTTTAGCCATGAGTATAGTAGTTTCCACAATGACCATATCCTCTTGGTCACTAGGGATATTATCGACAAAGGTTTTATCGATTTTTAACACTGATATAGGCAGACGTTTAATGTAGGCTAAAGATGAATACCCGGTGCCAAAATCGTCGATTGCAGTTGTGATGCCCAGTTCTGAAAGATTTTTCAAACGCTCCATCGCACCTTCGATATCGTTTACCAGTATGGATTCAGTGATTTCAATCTCAAGTCGGTTTCCAGGAAATCCGGTGCGGTCTAAAATACCTTTAATCATGGATTCAAAATTTGAATCTTCAAATTGCTTCGGAGAAACATTTATAGAGACACTAAGGTCAAGACCGGTGCGAGCTCTGATATCAAGGGCTTGATTTACACTTTTGTCAAAGATTTGCTCACCTAAAGGGATGATAAGCCCGGAATCTTCAGCTAAAGGAATGAAATCATTGGGTGGAACAAGACTGCCGTCCTTTTTTATCCACCTGGCAAGAGCTTCCATACCTTTAGGCTTGTGGGTGACAGAGTCTATCCGCGGCTGAAAAAAGACCTGGAATTCATCGTATTCAATTCCTTTCCTCAAATCTGCCTCCATGCGAACACGCTCTGAGACTTTGTTTGCCATCTGTTGCTCAAAAACAGAGTAATGATTTTTTCCCGCATTCTTGGTCTGATACATGGCAAGGTCTGCATTTTTGATCAGGCTGTCCTCACTGGTTCCGTCCATAGGGTAGACTGCCATCCCGATGCTGCCCGTCACAAAAAAGCGCTGTCCTCCAAGTTCAAAAGGATTTTTAAATACAGATTGAATCCGTTCGACCATGGTAACCATTTCATAGGTCGTGTGTATGTGTGGAAGCATGATTATGAACTCGTCTCCCCCAAGACGGGAAACGGTATCCCCCGAACGAGTAACTTTTTCAAGGCGTCTGGCGGTTTCTATGAGCAGTTCATCCCCTTTTGCATGACCTACTGTATCGTTAACATTTTTAAAGTTGTCCAGATCCAGGAACAGAATCTGAATCATCTCACCAGATCTTTTGGCGTCAAAAATTGCCAGTGTGAGCCTATCTTTCAGCAGGGCACGGTTTGGCAAATTTGTCAGCGGATCATGGTAGGCCATATGCTCGATCTGCTTCTCTTTGCGTTTCATTTCCGAAATATCATGAAATACAGCTACGTATGTCCTTGGGGAATCTTTCTCACTAATGGAGCTAATACTTAAAAGTTCAGGATAAGCTTCTCCGCTTTTTCTACGATTCCAAATCTCTCCTGACCAAAACCCATCCTGGATTAATGCAGCCCACATCTTTTCATAAAACCGTGGCTCATGGCGGTCCGATTTCAAAATTCTGGGATTTTCCCCCAGAACCTCATCTGCCTCATAACCCGTTATCTGTGTAAAAGCATTGTTTACCGCTTTTATTCTACCCTGGTCATCGGTAATGCATATACCTTCAGAGGTATTCTCAAATACACTTTCAAATAATTTCAACTGGTTCTCAGCTGTTTTCCTAACCTTGATTTCAGCAAGGAGGTCGTTCCTGGAGGTGGTCAACTGGTCCATGAAAAGATTGAAATTGGACCACAGCTTCCCAATTTCATCATGGCGGGTATTTACGATCTTTAGCGACCAATCACCTTTAGCGCCTTGTTCAAACCGTTTGATCAGGGTACTAAGTGGTTTTGTAATGGATGCGCTGATAATCAGGGTGACAACCCCTGTAAGTCCCAGGGATACTACCAGGATAAGTATAAACATTTGCTTTATTTCAATCAAAACCCCAAACACTTCAGCCGTATATGAGGACGAGGCGATGATCCAATCCAGGCTATGAATATGGTCAAAAGCGACAAACTTTTCCCTGGCAACTTGTTCTGAAGGATTTTTCCAACTATAGGTGATATATCCTTTACCTCGCTTGATCATTTCCCTAATGATGTGGTTACCGCGGGCATCCTTGATGTCAAGGACGTTCCCGGACAGTTCTGGATGAATAACGGTATTTCCTTTTGTGTCAACGATGTAAGAATATCCTGTTTCTCCAAAAGTAAGTTTTTCAATCTGCTCCCTGAAATCATCAATACTGATCAGAGTTGAGAATTCCGATTTGTAGGATGACACGGAAATAATCCAATCCCATGGCTCGAAATAAGCCATATAAAGAGCTTTGGGCCGGGGAGCAGTATCACCAGGATTCTTCCAGTCATATTCCAGATATCCTTGTTTTTTAAGAATCTGGGATTGTATGAATTGTCTGTAAGAAAAATCCTTGCCCCTTACCCCTGGTTCTGGGTGAACAACGGCGATGCCCTTGCTGTCGATGCAATAGATATAACCGGTTTTGCCAATAGTCTGGCTTGAGAGCAACTCTACTGCCTGTCTTTTTGCCTCGGACTCGCTGATACCCTTAGTTTTATATGTTTGGTAAATCCGATCTATGATTTCAAAATTTTTTTCAGCAATGGCACGAAGATGGTTTTTAATTGAAACGGTTGCGGCTGTCTCAACCATATCGGTGATAACCTGGTTTGAGACATTCAACTCATGCTTTATTCGATTCTCAAGATCGGATTGGATTGAATAAAAAAGGATTGAAAAGCTTATGGATATTACAACTGCAAAAACAATCGCATAGGCAATAAATAGCTTAAAACGTATTGGTAAATTGATGATAAAATTCATACAAGGCGTTTCTTTAGGTTTTTGGGGATAATACTGATAAAATAATCCATGGTATTATATATGGCAAGGCTATTTCTATTTACAGGGTTTCGTCCCATACTTTTGTCTTTGGAAAAAAACCGCTAGTAAACTTTAAATATCAACAGGCTGCTACCCTCGATATAATTTAGATGGCCTGGTTTACGAATCAATTTTACCAGTTGGATATTGGTCAATCGACAAAGCGTCACGAGTTAAAGCCGGTTCATTGTTTTTACAGGACGAGGCAGAATCGTAAATATCCCGATTTATCCGGAAGCTATGAAAGATGCTTGTGTTTTTGCAGAAGAGATTGACCAAAACACTGAACTGTGCAATATCCCTAATAATGATCAAGAAAAACTATGTTTAAAGGCACTTACATGAGGCACCTGATAATAGTTGTTTCGTTGCTATTGCTGGGAAATTCACTTTATGCCCAAGAGCGGATTAATGTTTGGGCTGAACATTTTCCTCCTTTCGGATATACTGATGAGTCTGGAAAAATTGTAGGACTTTCAACAGATATCATTCAACTCATTGCCATTGATTCCGGTATTAAAATAAATTCCTGGAGAATTGCTCCTTGGGCAAGAGCCTTTAAGGAAACTCAAAGGACCCCGAATTCAATACTTTATACTGTAGTTGGAAATTCAGAGCGACGTAAAACGTTCCACCTTATCGGTCCTGTAAGTGACCGCAATCAATATCTATACAAATTAAAGAGTCGAAAAGATATTGTCGTAAATTCAATTGAAGATGCAAAAAAATACGTAATCGGTGCAGTTTATGGAACAGCGATCACTGATCTTTTACTATCAAAAGGCCTGAAACCTCATAAAGTAGCAAAACATGATCAAACAGTCAGAATGCTCCTCAAAGGGAGGATTGATTTGGTGGTTCATTTAGACTACTCTTTGGCTTGCATCGCAAAGAGCCTCGGAGAAAAATATTCTACTTTTGAACCTGTTTTATTAGTTGACGGTTCAAAAAAGTATTATATCGCCATAAACAAATACAGTTCGCCGTCAGTTATTGAGAATTTTGAAAGTTCATTTAAAAAATTAAAGAACAGTGGAGCATTAAGAAAGATTCAAGAAAAATATCTGAATTAAATCTCTTTCAAAGTCATACGACCTGAATGTCTAATTTATCAACTGTGAAAGATATTTCCTGTCATCATTATAGGTTAAGTTAGAGCAGATATAATTTCAGTAAAATTTAATGGTAATTACCCCCGAGTTTTATCTATCATTTATCACTTTTAAAGCATCCGCTCCGGCAGGACATTCATATTTAATCACATTTTTCTCCCAGTAAATTGCTAGGATAGAGATTATTGATATTTAAATTAAAAATTGATATTTTGAGTAATTAATTACGGGTAGAAAAATATGAAGTTATATGGTCATGGTGGGCATAAATTTAGTGTCCACAATCAAATAATTACCATCAAAGCTTATGATGCGTGGAATCTTGAGCATACTCAAGATTACTTTGAGGCATTTAAAACGTTGGTAAATGAATTAAACCTGGAAAAATGGGGAGTTCTTGTAGATTTTCGATTTTTCAAAGGATCTACCCCGGAAGTTATTCAGTTCTTTAATAGTAAAATTATTCCCTGGTCAATTGAGAATGGACAAGTTGCAAGGGCTCATTTAACAAAAGATCCTATAAATAAGTATTTTGTAGAGCAATCGGCTAAGGAAAATACGTCACTTCCCATAGCTATTTTTGAGACCCAGGAAGAGGCTTTTAGCTGGTTCAGGCAATTCGACCTGGACGTTTAGGCTCTACTTTTTGAGTTTAACTTTTCAATTGTTGGTCTAATGATTTTGTCCTTGAAAACTTGACGAAGAGCTTTATGAACATAGATAAATTATTTTAGCTTACCCTCCGCCTAAATCACTTTATTATGGCAACTCTCAAAATAAATAGCCGATTGGTCCTGGTGAACAAGTGCATACCATATACAAATGCCGGCTCGCTTATTCTAATAAGCGGCTGCCTAATTTTTTGTAAAAATCCCCCTGATGCCGTCTTCTTAGAACAAACGAGCTTACGTGCTTAAACGGCAATATCTTCATTCGAGGATGCTACCGGAAATTAATCTACCCGGGTTATAAATGAACATCTTTTTGAGAGCCGCTATGGATCGCAGTCACTGATAACTGTATCAATCAGAGTAGTAATTTTTACGAATGAGAATGTTTTTATTTTCATTATGGACAAAAACATCCCCCATCAGTGGCTTGATTGCTGATGGGGGAGAGGGGCAAAAGTTTTACGGTCTTTTAATAGATCTTACTCCATTTTGTTGAACGACTGATAGTTCGGCTTTGCTTTCAGTGTCCTGCACATTGATATGACAATCTAATTTTTTATCAACAATACTCTCCAGATCATTAAAGATATCTTCTATATTATTAATCTGTAATTTATTTTGGCTGGTTAGCATGCAAAGTTCAGCACTTTTTTCATTATATTTGCAATTGTTTTCGTCACAAATAGATGAATTTTTCAAAATTTTATGAAAATCATCACTCCCAATATTTCTAATCCAACAATAATAATCGATCATCTTTCACCTCTCAGTTTGAAAAGTAAAAAACTGTAATTAGAAAGCGTGATAAGATGTTAAGTTCACCAGAAGCCTATACCACGTTAGAACATATAGGTGATAAGAACAAAAATAGGATTACAATCTAATTAGATTTGTACCATGACGATAAAGTAGTCATTTCTGAAAAAATATAAAGTTTCTTTTTTCATGCTCGAAACTATGATTGCGAATTCACAGCGTAGGCTTGTATTATCGGGTTCGCAAAAATATGTTCATTTATAATACAGGTAGACTAACTATCGGTAGCCCCCTCAAATGGGGGAATTCAGTTTAAATCCTTAGGCTCGTTTGTTCTAAGAAGACGGCATCAGGCGGATTTTCTACAAAAAATTCGGCAGCCGCTTCTTAGAATAAACGGGCCGGTAATTGTATATGGATGCACTTGTTCACCAGGACCAATCGGCTATTTATTTTGAGAGTCGCCATAATAAAGTGCTTTAGGCGGAGGGTAAGCTAAAATAATTTATCTATGTCCATAGAATTCCCCGTCAAATTTTCAAGGATAAAATCATTAGACCAACAATTGAAAAGTTAAGCTCAAAAAGTAGAGCCTAAACGTCCAGGTCGAATTGCCTGAACCAGCTAAAAGCCTCT
>JAKSAU010000351.1 GCA_022361535.1 Desulfobacterales bacterium | reverse complement strand
TTTCCGTTGAAAAGCCAGCAGATACCGCCGAACATCTTTTTCTCATCAAACTCGTGACCGTGCTCAATAATTTTCCTGACCCTGCCGGCAAGTTGTTTGTCATAGGCCATGTGTATTCCTTTTAATTAAGCTGTCTTTTTATCCAGATAAAACATTAAAGGTTCTATCATTTTATTGGGTTGATTGGTCCCGTCATAAAACAGATCAACCACCGGGACATTGTATTGGTGCTGGATATTTTTGAAAATCGAGGCTGAAATCACACCGGGGCAACATAGCATGGGGTTAACATGGATTACGGCATCCACAAGATTGTTCTCCAGACAGTACAGCAGTCTACCCACACTGATGTAAGTCTCGCCTGCGATAAACGTTGAAAGCCCGAACTTCTGAATCAGCGCATCACAGGCATCCAAATCCGGCTCAAACCGGCTATTTAGCAGACCGTCAAATATGGTTTCAAACCGCTGTTCATACTTAACCATGGTGTTAAAAAGCCTGCCGTCCTCTCCGTTTTCTTTTATATCCGCATGCATGGTATGGAGAACCAGTTCGTTGTATGAAGGCATCATTACTTCGCCGCCCAGGGCTTCTATCTCATTGCAGATATGGTCGTTTAATACCGTGTTGAATTTGGCATACAGGTCACCTAAGACAGCGATCACTGGTTTGTCTCCGGCAGGAGGTGCCTCACTATCAAAAAGTTCTCTGATTTGTTTAGCGGCTGACAACAAAGATTTCTTATCTTTGATATGATTTGCAACGATTTGTTCTGATAGGTCTACCAGTTCCCGGATCTGCCCTTTTTCGGTTTCATAGGGCTGGAACCTGCGTTTGAGTTTTTCAATAATTGATCCCAGGATGGTGGCGGACAAGAGATGCGCATTTGTTTTGGGTGAAATGCCGGGCACCGCATCCAGTCCATTGAAGTTCATAACCCTTACGCTGTCAAATCCGGCATTACGACAGGCCACTTTTACCAGGTTGGCATACTGGTTGAAGTTGCAGGACAGACAGATGTTGGGCAGGTATAAAATGGTATTATCAGGATCAATTGTTCC
>JAKSAU010001098.1 GCA_022361535.1 Desulfobacterales bacterium | reverse complement strand
GGTGATCAAACCCTGGGGATTTGCCATCTGGGAAAATATCCAAAGACAGATGGATGCCATGTTCAAGGAAACCGGGGTGAAAAACGCCTACTTCCCATTGTTTATTCCGTTAAGCTACCTTGAGACAGAAGCCGAGCATGTGGAAGGGTTTGCCAAAGAATGTGCAGTGGTGACCCACCATAAATTAGAAAAAGGAGAAGAGGGTGGGCTTGTACCGGCAGGTGAATTGGCCGAACCTTTGATTGTCAGGCCCACCTCTGAAACCATTATCGGTGAATCCATGTCCAAATGGACATCTTCTTATCGTGATTTGCCCATTCTTTTAAACCAGTGGGCAAATGTCGTGCGTTGGGAAATGCGGACCCGTATGTTTTTGAGAACAAGTGAATTTCTCTGGCAGGAAGGCCATACTGCCCATGCCACAAAAGAGGAAGCGGTTGAACGAACACTTCAGATGCTGGACTTGTACACCAAATTTGTTGAAGAACAATTGGCCATGCCGGTAGTCAAGGGGCAAAAAAGTGAATCCGAGCGTTTCCCCGGTGCCGATGACACTACCTGTATCGAGGCCATGATGCAGGACAAACGTGCGCTTCAGGCCGGAACCTCTCATTTTCTAGGCCAAAACTTTGCAAAAGGCTCCAATATCACGTTCCAGAATGAAGAAGGTCAGGAAGCCTATGCATGGACAACGTCCTGGGGAACCTCCACCCGTATGATCGGTGGTATGATCATGGTCCACTCCGATGATGACGGCCTCGTGGTTCCACCTCGTGTGGCACCTGCCCATGTCGTTATACTGCCCATCGTTAAAAAGGGCGTTGACAATGCAGAGGTCCTTGAAAGCGCCGAAGCATTAAAGAAAAGTTTAAAAGAAAAAATTTACCATGGAAGACCTGTAGAGGTGGAAATTGACAGCCGGGATATCGGTGGTGCCAGAGGCTGGGAATGGGTGAAAAAAGGAATTCCTCTGCGTATAGAACTTGGTCCCCGCGACATTGCCAATAATTCAGTATTTATGGCCCGCAGAGATACCAATAAAAAAGCTGGTCTGAACAGGGATGAGTTTGTTGACAACATTACCGATATTTTGGATGATATTCAAAATACCTTGTTCGAAAGAGCTTTGAAATACAGGGAAGAAAACACCTTTTCCATTGATGATAAAAAAGAGTTTTACGCGCTTTATAAAAAGGCAAAAGGATATAACAACGGTGCTTTTGTCATGGCACACTGGTGCGGTTCCGGGGAGTGCGAGGAGCAGATTAAAAAAGATTTGTCTGTAACTATTAGATGTATTCCTTTTGATAGCCCACAAGAAGATGGATCCTGTATTTGCTGCGGCAAAGAAAGTCAAAAGCGGGTTCTGTTTGCAAAAGCATATTAAGTAGTGCAGCCGGATAAATGATTCGAATCACCGACATATTGGACACGGTTTACGATTACAGCCCTGAGGCGGATGTCTCCCTCATTGACAGGGCTTATATTTATTCGGCCAGGGTCCATGAAGGTCAGGTAAGACTTTCCGGGGAACCATATCTATCCCATCCCCTTGAAGTGGCTAATATCCTGGCCGAAATGAAACTGGATGTGGAAAGTATTGCAGCCGCTCTCCTTCACGATGTAATAGAAGACACCCCGGCCACTAAAGAGGACATTACGGAGCTTTTTGGTCCCGGGGTGGCCCATATTGTAGAAGGGGTCACTAAACTGTCCGCCCTTCCCTCCACAACCAAGGTGGCCCAGCAGGCCGAATCTCTGCGGAAAATGATCTTGGCCATGGCTGATGATATTCGGGTGGTATTGATTAAGCTGGCCGACCGGATTCACAATATGCGGACCCTTAAATACCACAAGAAGCCTGAAAAGCAGGCGGCCATTGCCCAGGAGACCCTTGATATATATGCTCCCATTGCCGCCCGTCTAGGTATTTTCTGGATCAAGCATGAACTTGAGGAAATCGCTTTTTTCTATACCCTTAGAGAAGAGTACGACCGCATCGAAGCCCTGGTCAACCGGGCAAAGGATGAAAAAGAAGACTATATCAAAGAGGTGTCCACTTCCCTTCACTATAAAATGGAAGAGATGGAACTGCCCTGTGATATCAAGGGTCGGTATAAATCACATTACTCCATCTACCAGAAGATGATTTCACAAAGCCTTGAGTTTGACGAGGTTTACGATGTTATCGCTTTCAGGATAATCCTGGATACCGTACCCCAATGCTACGCTGCCATGGGGGCTATTCACTCCATGTGGAAACCCATCTATTATAAGATCAAGGACTATATTGGCAATCCCAAACCCAATATGTACCAGTCCATCCACACCACGGTTGTGGGGCCCAAAGGTGAGCGGGTGGAAATCCAGATCAGGACCCATGAAATGGACCAAGTGGCTGAGTCCGGCATTGCTGCTCACTGGTCATATAAAGAAGGGACCAAGATTGATGAAAGCACAGGTGAGCTTTTTGCCTGGATCCGGAATTTGGTAGAAAACCAGGAAAATTTGAAAGATCCGGACGAGTTTCTGGAAAATGTCCGTATTGATTTGTATCCCGGTGAGATTTATGTGTTTACTCCGGCTGGGGAAATTAAAACGCTTCCCAAAAGAGCCACACCAGTTGATTTTGCCTACCGTATCCATACCGAGGTGGGTGCCCAGTGCACCGGTGCCAAGGTGAATGGTAAACTGGTGCCCCTTGCGCATGAACTGAGAACAGGGGACACCATTGAAATTTTTACCACCAAAGGCCATGAGCCAAGCCGGGACTGGCTTAATTTTGTTAAAACCGTTAAGGCAAAGACAAAAATTCGCGCCTATATAAATGCCAAGGAAAGGGAACGAAGTTTCTCACTTGGCAAGGAGATGTGCGAAAAGACCTTTAGGAAAAGGAACCAGAACTTTAACGCCCTGATTAAATCCGGGGAGATCGGCCGGGTGGCTGATTCTTACGGGTTTAAAGGTGTTGATGATCTTATTGCCCATGTGGGGTTCGGTAAACTTACGGCACTTCAGGTGCTCAATAAGGTTCTTCCAGACCTTGAAAAGGACCAGGAGCACCGAGATGAAACAAACCTGGATAAACTTGTAACCCGGACGACAGGTAAGCGGGATACAGGAATCATTGTCAAAGGGCTCAACGATATTCTGGTTAGATTTTCAAAATGCTGCAGCCCCCTTCCAGGAGACCCCATTACCGGATATATCACACAGGGCCAAGGTGTAACCATTCATCGAAAAAACTGTCTCAATGTCATGAAAATGAGCAGTGAAAGAAAGATCGAAGTCCAGTGGGCCAGTGAACTTGAAGAATCCTATCCTGCCTCCATCCGCATCAAGACAGATGACCGCCACGGGCTGCTTGCGGATATTGCCGCTGTTATTTCCAAAGCCAAGATAAACATTTTGAATGCCCAAAGCGAGACCAGCGATGATGGTATTGGGTTGTTCTATTTTACCATAATGGTGGAAAGCTCGGAACAGCTTCGCAAAGTCATGTCGGAGATTCGTCGGGTGAAAAAAGTGAACGACGTTAAACGGGTGGTTAGAACAGACTGATTTCGTCTAAAGACCAAGTATAATCTTCGTATTACTCTATAATCATAATTTCCTAATCAAAAATCTTTAAAATTCTATAGACAGCAAGAAAAAAATGAACTATGGTTAGCATGGCCGGGTCTAATTTTCTCGTGAAAATCCTGGGCCGGTCCGAATATTAACTTCAACCTGGATACGTTATGGTAAACATCCTATATTTACCAGCCCCTGCCAGAAGACCGGAAAGGAAAGGTCCGGTATCACTACTCCCACCCAAAACTAATAACCCCAAAATCATCCTAGAATTTAATCTCGTCAATTTAATGCGGAGACCTGTATGAAAAAAATCTTTATTCTGGACACTAACGTAATCCTTCATGACAGTGGTTGCATTCACCAGTTCAAGGATAATGACATTTTTATCCCCATAACGGTGATTGAAGAACTGGATAAATTCAAGAAGGGTAACAATGTCATAAATTGCAATGCCCGGGATTTTTTAAGAACCTTGGATGCATTGTCCAGTGACAAGATGCTTAACGGCGGTGTGCCTCTGGAAAATGGAGAGGGCAGCATCGCCATTCGGCTGGACACCAGCCTGGATCCCATTATAAAGGAGAATTTTAACGATATTTCCCCGGATATCCGGATATTAAACATTGCTCATTCCATTGCTAAAGAGAATGAATTTAAAAATGTAATTTTTGTAACCAAAGATGTGAATCTTCGCCTTAAAGCCAGATCCATCGGCCTGAAAACGGAAAATTATAATTCCCAGTTCGTAGAGAATCTGTCCGACATGTATACCGGGATGAAGGTTGTTGAAAACATCAGCTGTGATGTGTTGGATGAACTGTACCAGAAGCCCTATGAAGCTGAAACCACAAGACTGGGACAGAACCTGGAATTCTATTCCAATGAAAATGTGATTTTGAAAAACGGGTCCAAGTCAGCCCTTGCATTTTTTGACGGTGCCAGCCAAACCGTGAAACTGATTCAGCCACGAATTTGTTATGGAATTAAACCGCGGAACTCTGAACAAACCTTTGCTTTAAACGCTATGCTCAATCCGGATATCTCTCTTGTTACGGTTTCAGGAAAGGCGGGCACCGGCAAAACCCTTTTGGCCCTGGCTGCCGCCCTGGCAAAAAAGCAGTTTTACAGGCAGATTTTCATTGCCAGGCCTGTGGTACCCTTGAGCAATAAGGATTTAGGATTTTTGCCTGGTGATGTGGCGTCAAAACTGGATCCGTATATGCAACCTTTGTATGACAACTTGTCTGTCATTCAAAACCATTTTAACGAAAACGGCTCAAACGGTAAAAAGATAAGAGAATTGATTGAAGAGGAGAAAATTGTAATCACTCCGATATCATATATCCGTGGCCGATCCATCGTACGGGTGTTCTTTATAGTTGACGAGGCCCAAAACCTTACACCTCATGAGGTGAAAACCATAATTACCCGGGCCGGGGAAGGAACAAAGATTATCTTTACGGGGGATATTTACCAGATAGACCATCCCTATCTGGACAGCCAGACAAATGGCCTGGCATACATCATCGAAAAGATGAAAGGCCAGAAACTTTATGCCCATATCAATCTTGAAAAAGGAGAGCGCTCAGAACTGGCAGAACTGGCTTCCAAGATTTTATAGTCAGTCAAACCTTATAAAACAGACGCAAAACAACAAAGGTTCCGGCATGCAGCAGTTGCATGCCGGAACCCTGATGTTGTCTTGAAATGTGTTGCCGGTTAGTGTACCGACTTCCTCAAAAGGGCTTAGGAGGCTTTAACGACTTTGCCCGCCTTGATGCAGGAGGTGCATACGTCGATTTTTCTGACACAACCCTGTTTAACAACTGCACGGACTCTCTGAAGGTTGGGGTTGAATCTTCTTTTATTCAAGTTATGGGCATGGCTGACGTTGTTGCCGACCATTGGTTTTTTTCCGCAAATTGCACATTCTTTAGACATCTTTATACTCCTAACGAAATCGCTTTATCAAAATAATAACCCGAAATAAATACAGCAGTTTGAAACAAAAGTAAAGAAAAATTATTATTCTTCAGTTTTTGTTTCCTCTGGCTTTTCTTCTCCGGCTTCAGGTTCCCTTGGAAGTTTTTCTGTTACCTTGGGAATCTGGTTCATTGCAATTTCGCTCTGTTCTGTCCCTGGAAAATATTCAACTATGTATTGGTACCGTTTAAGAGCCGCTTTAAATTCTTTGGTTTTAAAATAAAAATTTGCCACGTAAAGTTCGTGACCTGCAATATTGTCAAGACAGGTTTCAATGTATGCCACAGCATCTTCAGCCATTTCATCTTCCGGGAACTGACTGATCAGCCTCTGGAACTGGGTCATAGCATTTTTTGCGGGCGCAGCATCCCGGTCAACCGTATCGATCTGCTTGAACCAACACAGACCGATTTGATTGATAACGTATGGTATGGCTTCATTTTTGGGATGCATTTTTTCAAACCCTTCATAGGCCACAATGGCTTCGTCATATTCTTCAAGGTGGAAATGGGCATCAGCCACTTTTAACTCGGCCAGGATGGCATATTTGCTGAACGGGTACCAGTCCTTGAGGTCTGAATAGGCCTTGACTGCATCTTTATAGTCTTCATTCATGAAAGCGGCAGCACCCTCAGCAGCAAGTTGCTGAGCACTTTTGTTCATCTGGCTGGACTCTTCAAAAAGAGAGCAGCCGGAAAGTAAAACAAGAAAGATCCCAAAAACAAGAAGTTTTTTCATTTTATAAATTCTCGATATAATGTTCAGCGGAAACCGCAGCAATGGCGCCATCGCCTACGGCTGTAGACACTTGGCGAAGAGGGGTATCCCTAACATCACCGGCTACATACACGCCCGGTACATTGGTCTGCATCTTAGCATTGGCAATAATAAAACCGCCCTCATCGGTTTCAACCGTACCTTTAATAAATTCCGTATTCGGTAGGATACCAACCCAGATAAAACATCCGTCTGCCTTGATTACAGATTCCTCATTGGTTTTGACATTTTTGACATTTACACCTTCAATGCCAAAAAAACCGTCAACTCCAGTGGCTATTGTATCCCAAACAAATTCGATTTTATCGTTGGTAAACGCCCTTTCCTGAAGGATTTTTGCTGCCCTCAATTCATCTCTCCGATGGACCAAGTAGACTTTTTTAACAAATTTTGTCAGGAAAATGGCTTCTTGAATTGCAGTATCACCCCCACCAATAGCTACAACGGTTTTGTCACGGAAAAAAGGTGCATCACAAGTAGCGCAAAAAGAAATCCCTTTGCCCATGTATTTGTCTTCCCCGATGCCAAGTTTTTTGGGAGACGCACCGGAAGCTATGATCAAAGCTTTTGCTTTGATGCTGCTGTCCTTGAGAAGAACTTCCTTTCTATCTCCTTCAAGGTTAAGGCCGTGAACTTCTGCCGTTTCAATTTTCAATCCCAGGTCAAGGGCCTGTTTTTTCATTTTTTCGGCAAGATCGAAGCCGGAAATCCCTTCCGGAAAGCCAGGATAATTTTCAATCCAGTCAGTAACAATAATCTGACCTCCGGGTGCAGCTTTTTCGATCAGAAGGACATTCATCCGGGCCCGGGCAGCATAAAGCCCTGCCGTGAGACCAGCAGGGCCGGCACCGATAATTACAAGATCATAATCACTCATTAAAGTCTCCTTAAAGGACGCCTTTGATGGTCTCCTCAAGTTTTTCTTTTGCGACCATGCCGGTGATCTGCTCGGCAACGTTGCCATCTTTGAAGAAAATCAGGGTCGGAATCGCTTGAACACCATATTTACTGGGGCTTAAGGGGTTGTCATCCACATTAACCTTTGCAAAGATCATCTGGTCACCGTACTCTTCGGACAAAGCTTCTACTGAAGGTGCAATGGCTTTGCAAGGCCCACACCAAGGTGCCCAGAAATCAACCATGATAGGTTTGTCAGAGTTTTTTACTAATTCGTCAAAAGATTCATCACTAAGATCTATAATATTTTCTGCCATGTTATTTTCCTATTTCAGATTAAAATTGCCTGTAAATATATGTTCATAATCATCCTTTGTCAATTTGGTGCCTTAAAAAAGGGTTCACCCCCTGATTACATAAAAAAAGGGGGTGATTTCTCACAGTTTTACAGGCAATATATTATCACTTTGATTGGCTTACCAGTTCTCACTTAGAACTTCAAAGTGGGCCTGGGCATGGGCACAAGCAGGGCACATTTCCGGTGCTTCGTCTCCATCATGGACATATCCGCAGTTTCGACATTGCCAGGTGGTACTGCCATCTTTTTTAAATACCTTGCCGGCATCTACATTGGCTGCCAGTTCTTTGTAGCGTTTCTCATGCTGTTTTTCTGCAACAGCAACCATTTCGAAAACAACTGCAACATCATCAAACCCCTCTTCCCTGGCCACGGCCGCAAAGTCCGGATACATCTGGGTCCATTCGTATTCTTCGCCGGCAGCAGCCTCTTTAAGGTTTTCAAGGGTAGTTCCGATCACACCGGCCGGGAAGGCACCAACAATTTCAACCTCGCCACCCTCAAGAAATTTGAAAAAGCGTTTAGCATGCTCTTTTTCCTGGTTGGCGGTTTCTGTAAAAATATCAGAAATCTGAACATACCCTTCTTTTTTTGCCTGACTGGCAAAATAGGTATAACGGTTTCTGGCCTGGGATTCTCCAGCAAAAGCAGTGAGCAGATTTTTTTCAGTTTTGGTGCCTTTCAAACTTGCCATAGTTTAATTCTCCTTATAAATCACAGATAGGTTGGTATTGAATGCGGTTCCTTGCCGCGCCTCTTGCTAATTGTTTGCCTTCCGGTCTTCCCGGGAACGGCATTTATCACAAAAGCCCGTAAGACAGAGCCGTTTACCTGTAATGGTAAATTTGCTTTCTATCTCTGGGGACAGGGTGATCGTGTCAAGTGTATTGTCATGAAAATCGAAAATTTCACGGCAGGATACACAATAAAAATGGTGGTGGCTTTCTTGATTGGGGTCAAAGCGCCTTGGGTCACCGTGCCCTTCGACTACATCAATCATATTTGCTTTGGCAAAGGTGATAAGAGTTCTGTTTACAGTATCTAAGCTGATATTCGGAAACTCTTTTCTCAATTCTCTGTGGATCTGGTCCGCACTAGGGTGCGACAATGATGAGGACAACGCTTTATACACAGCCACTCGCTGTGGTGTGATTTTCAAGTTGTTGGCCTTGCACTGCTCGTAAAAATGATCCAATTCGAACTTTCTCCTTTTTAGTTTTCGGTATTAAATAGGATTTAATCCTAATTGTCAATATGTTTTTATTCAACTTTTAAATCGTGTTTGAGCTTTTCAAGTCCGATCAAATAAAACCGAATCAGTTTTGGCAAGTCCGTCAGAGCCGTTTGAGAGCCAGAATGGAGAAAATCTATTACCTGGATATTCAGTTACGGTTAATTTTATACTATAAACAAAGGATGAAAAAAAGGGTAACTGGCAAGGCTAACGAATTTAGTTTATCTATTTAGGCTTATTCGTCCTCAGAAAAAGGCACCAGACGTATTTTTAGAGTAAACGAGCCAATATCTGTAGGTGATTGTCCAGGAGTAACTTGAATGTTAAACATATTGATTTGAGAAACATGTTTGGCGCTAAAATAGATTAAAAGAGCACGGGAGTCAGGAGGAAAAGCATATGTTTCGAGCGATTCTGATTATATTTGTGGGTGCCTTCCTTATGGTTGCACCCGGAATATGCAGTTCCAAGGCAGATGTGGATGACTTGGTCAAAAGAGCACGCCAGGGAGATACACAGGCAATGTGTGATCTTGGTATTGTGTACTATAACGGCGATGGCGTTCTCAAGGATCCTTTCAAAGCCAAATGTTGGGTAAAAAAAGCCCATGATCTTGGCGAACCCCGGGCACAAAAGATTTGGAATGATCTGAAATTATGGCAGTACTCCGGTAAATGCAGCATTGAGTTTGATGATCGTCCGTTGCCTGACCATGCATCAGGAGAAATATACAGAGAGCCGGTTACAGGTATGCTATTTGTTTGGATTCCGGGAAAGTGCTTTCAAATGGGGTGCAGTCAAGATGATGACGAGGATTGCAAAAAGGATGATGTCGAGACCCAAAGAGTGTGTCTGGAAGGATACTGGATGGGGCAATACGAGGTGACCCAGGAACAATGGATGACTCTGATGCAAAACAACCCTTCCCGGTTCAAAGGAAAAGACTTTCCGGTAGAGCAGGTTTCATTTCGGGATATAGATATGTTTATTTCCCGCCTCAATCAAAAGACCGGAAAATGGTTTACCCTGCCCAGTGAAGCCCAGTGGGAGTTTGCCTGCACAAATCGGGGGCGAAGAGAGGCGTATCCGTGGGGTAAAGAGATCTTTCGTCCACCTGCAAATTGTGCTGGATGTGACACTGGTGGTGTAAGAGGGCGGACTGCCCCTGTAGGCAGTTATCTTCCAAATAATTTAGGGCTTTATGATATGGGCGGTAATGTCAGGGAATGGTGTAGAACGGTATATGATCAAGACAACGGAAAACAGGCCGGTAAAAAGGAGGGGCGCCAACATAAAAAAGGAAAACATAAAAAAGATGCCAATGCCTCCCGGGTGGTCCGTGGCGGGTCTTTTATAGATCCGTTTTCATCATCCCGGTGCCGGAGCAGGAACAAGGCCCTGCCCGGCATGAGAACGTATTTTACAGGGTTCAGGCTGGTGCTCAAAGAAAAGGACTGATCATTTAAACCAGTTCGTTGCGGATAAATCCGTTCATTTCACTATATCCGATTTTATCTACACGTGCCTGGCCGATTTTTTCAAGAAAGACAAAGAATAGGTCTTGCCCCTGTTTTTTCTTGTCCCTTGATGCGGCATCAATGATTTTGTCAGCAGGCAGCGCACATTCCACGGGAAGCTGAAGCCCCTGAAGCAAATCTGAAATTCTTTTCACATCTGCTTTTTGGATATAGCCTTTGGTTTGAGAGAAGCGTGACGCAGCCACCATACCCATGGCAACAGCTCTGCCATGGCCGGACTGGTCCAGCTTTTCAATTGCATGGCCGATCGTATGGCCAAAATTTAGTTTCCGCCGTTCTCCTGCCTCCCGCTCATCTGCTTCAACCACCCGGGATTTTATATCCACAGAGTCTGCAACCAGCCGGAAGACAACCTCTTCGTCCAGGGCCAAAGCTTTTTCCTGGTTTTTCTCAAGGAACTCCAAAAGCGCGATATCTTTTATAAGACCGTGTTTGACAATTTCGGCCAGGCCGTTGGAAATCTCCTCTTCAGGCAGAGTGGAAAGCATTTCAATGTCGCAGATAACAAATTCAGGTTGGTTAAATACCCCCACCATATTCTTAAAGGCATCCAGATTGACCCCGTTTTTACCCCCTACACTTGCATCCACCTGGGAGAGCAGGGTGGTTGATACAAACCCAAACCTGACGCCCCTCAAAAATATGGATGCGGCAAAACCTGCTATATCGCAGACAATTCCGCCGCCGATACCTAAAACAAAACTGGATCGATCACATCCTAACTTGATCAATTCTCTTAAGATATGCTCAACCGTGGCCAGGGTTTTTATTTTTTCTCCTGTACCGATGGTGATCACAGGGCCTTTGGGAAAACGATTGCCATAAAGCCTATGAATATTTTCATCGGTAATAATGACAGGAGTTATTCCATCCGGAATATGTGTCTCGACCCGGGCAATGGAGTCTCCAACATGAATAAGCGACAGGCCTTGGCGGCCCTGAACTTTGAACGTTTTCATCAATCTTCGCCTTCCTGTGCAATGGCATGGATGGCATTCATTTTTTTCATGACCCTGGTAAATTGATCCGGGAATAAGGACTGAGCACCGTCGCTTAACGCTTCTGCAGGATTATTGTGCACTTCGATCATTACCCCGTCAGCCCCTAACGCTGCAGATGCATATGCAAGGGGGATGACCTGGTCTCGAACACCGGCCGCATGGCTGGGGTCTACAATAATAGGCAGGTGGCTTTCTTTTTTTGCAGCAGGTACCACGGAAAGGTCAAGGGTGTTTCTACTGTGGCGAACAAAGGTTCGGACACCTCTTTCACACAAGATGACATTCGTGTTTCCCTCTTCCATGATGTACTCGGCAGCCATTAACCATTCCTGGAGCATGGCAGACATGCCGCGTTTCAGGATAACCGGCCGTTTGGATTTTCCTGCACGCCTGAGCAAGGAGAAATTCTGCATATTCCGGGTCCCGATTTGAACAACATCGGCATAGGTTTCAACAATATCAAAATTTTCAACATCCATGACTTCTGTAGCCACAGGAAGTCCGGTCTCTTCACGGACTTTTGCCAGCAATTTAAGTCCCTCTTCGCCAAGACCCTGGAAAGAATAAGGGGATGTTCTGGGCTTAAATGCCCCACCCCTGAACATAGAGGCTCCCGCCTCTTTTACTGATCTGGCAATGGCCAATACCTGGTCTTTGTTTTCAACGGCGCAGGGGCCGGCGATTACCGGCAGGCTGCCGTCACCAAAAACAGCATCCCCGACTTTTACCTGGGTGTTCTCTTTCTGGAACTCCCGGCTGACAAGTTTATAGGGTTTTGTCACCGGAATGACCTCCTTTACGCCTTTGAAACCCAGGAAATGGGCGGCATCCACAGATCCTTTATTATGAAGGACCCCTATGGACACCCGGTCTCCTCCTGGTATGGGTCTGGCTTCATACCCTCGTTTTTCAATGGCTTCAACAACCGCTTGAATGTCACTGTCTATTGTGCCTTTTTCCATTACTATTAACATGTGTTTCCTCCGATAGGGGTTTTACCAGCATTCATTGGTTTGGGCAATAAAAAAGGCTGCAGCACCAGCTGCAGCCCGTATCTGTTTTTTAAATCGATTTTCTATACAGGGTCACAGCTGCATGCAAAAGGATGCCACCAGCGCCAGGACCAGAAACCAAACTGAAAAATAGCCGGTACTCTGTGTAAAAAAGAGCTTGTTTCTATGTATAGTAACATCATAATAGCTGGTTTTTACACGTGGTTTTGGGTTATTGTCAAGGAAAATTGTAAAATATATTTGATTTTCAGCCGCCTTCAAGATAGACTCGGACAAAATTAAAGCTGGAAGCGTATGCAATTAAAAGTAATTATAGCAGACGACCATGCCATTATCCGGGAAGGACTCAAAAGCCTTCTTGAGAAGAAAGGCATTGCGGTCATAGATATTGCAAAAAACGGCAGGGAGGCCGTGGAAAAGGCCATTTCCCTTAAGCCGGATATCATGATGATGGATATTTCCATGCCCGATCTCAATGGGGTGGAAGCCACCGCCAGAATCCGGCAAGAGGTACCCCATACCCGTGTTATAGCTCTGTCCATGCATTCAAGCAAAAGTATTATAGATAAGATGTTCGCCTCTGGTGCATCAGGTTATATTTTAAAGGAATCTGCCTTTGACGAGATTTATGATGCCATCCAAGGGGTAATCCGGGGAAATTTTTATTTGACCCCGTCAATTGCTCGAATGTATGTGGATGACCAGGGCTTAAGTTTAAGCAATTGGGAAGAATTGCCCAAATTTAGTAAAATATCCAAAAAGGAACGGGAGATCCTCCAGTTGGTTGCTGAAGGTGAAAAAACCCGGGATATAGCTGAAAAATTGGGGGTGAGCATCAAAACGGTCGAAACCCACCGGAGAAATATCATGAAAAAATTGAATATTTTCTCTGTAGCAGGCTTGACAAAGTATGCCATTCAGGAAGGTATTATTTCCCTGGAATAGAAAGCTGAAAGAAAAACGGGTAAAAAGCGGATGGAATATATAAACTTAAAGAATGAACCCAATGATGCAGTAGAGGCCCTGGCAAACGGGATTGCCCATGATGTCAACAATCTACTTGCAGCCATCAAGGGCCATGCCTCTTTAATGATGAGCAGTGTCAACCCATCTGATCCGCTGTACGGCCACATCACGGAGATTCTGTCCTGCATTGATAAAGGGTCTGAAATTGCCAATCAGTTACTCGGCTTTGCCCAAGTCGATGCTTTTTATACTACCAGTATAGATACAAACCGTCTGGTCCGCAAAGCTGTAGAAAATTTGGATCTCAAGGGGAAACGAATTATCCTGGATGTGGAACTTAATAGCAAACCCCTTATAATCAATGGTGATCCGGACAAAATTAATCAAGTTATCGATGCTGTTGTTGAAAATGCCCTGCAGGCCATGCCCCGCGGCGGTAAATTATCCGTACTCACCGAATCTGCTGCTATTTTAAATGGAACCGCTGAAGCCTATGGGGTGGATACCGGGTTTTTCTGCAAAATAACCATTACCGATACCGGTGCTGGCATGGACAATGATACCCTGGAAAAAATATTTAAACCATTTTACACTGCTAACCACAAAGAGTTTCCTGAAAGAAAAGGCCTGGGCCTGACGTTTGCCAAAAAGATTATTAAAAATCACAACGGGGTGATTGATGTCTGGAGTTCTCCCAAAGTCGGGTCATCATTTTCCATCATTCTACCTCTGGCTGAGCCGGTTCTCAACGCCGATGACACCCCCTCGGCCCAAGACAAGTTGCTTCTGGGCAATGAGTCCGTACTTCTGGTGGATGACGAGGAACGGATCTTAACGGTCGGACGAGAAATCTGTAAGGCCTTAGGGTATAAAGTCATGACTGCCGGATCCGGAAAAGAAGCCTTACAGATCTATTCTGAAAAGCAGGATGAAATAAACCTGGTTGTTTTGGATATGATCATGCCGGAAATGAATGGCCTTGAAACTTTCCTGGCTTTAAAAAAGCAAAACCCGGACATTAAGGTATTATTATCCACCGGGTATTCCATTGATGAAAAGGCACAGGAAATGTTGAAGCAAGGCTGCAAAGGATATATTCTCAAGCCCTATTCAGTGATCGATTTTTCACATAAAATCAGGGAAATCCTTGGGCAATAAATATATTGGCTGGTGGTTCGGTATCAGCTTTTGTCTCAGTGTCTTATCATACCTTGACACAATATTCTTGATTTCTTATAGTCCCGTGAACAACCTGCCGAAGTCTGAAAAATTCAACTTAAAGATGAGATCGGTAAGGTACAGGATGGAATAAATTCAACTATGTTTGTGGAACCTGATGATAAACTTTGACAATGCCGCACCTGTCAAATTAAAAGGTGCAGGCGGAGGGTTGTGGATCACCATTGATCCCACCCATCCGGAACCTAAGCTTATTGCTGAAATTGACAGGTTGATCAAGAAGCTTAAACACCTTGCCGTGAATGCGGATGTAACCCTGGATGCTGGAGATGCCAAGGGGCAGGAAGACTTGATTCAACGGATAAAATCTCATCTTGAAACCAAGTTTGACCTTGGGCGGATTTCAACTACACCCAAAAAGAGATCAGTTCCAACGGAAAGAATCCGCCAAAGAGATCTGTCCAAGGGTTGGAATCATCATAAGAGTGATGTGCTTATGCTCAGGGGCAGGGTCAGGTCAGGCCAGAAAATCAATGCTAAAAAACACCTGGTGATTACAGGAGATGTGAATCCGGGTGCCGAGCTTTTAGCCGGCGGCGACATTATTGTATTGGGCAGCCTGAAAGGAAAAGTCCATGCAGGCTACCCTGATAATGACAGCGCCATTGTTTTTTCCCTGGCATTCAACCCCAGTCTTGTGAAAATCGGCTCGGTGGCAGCTGCCGGCAGTGAAGACTCAGAAGCAATCGGCCCTGAGTATGCATGCATTGAGAAAAGTTCGATAGTGGTCAAGGATTATATGAAATCAAGTCCGTTTAGACGGATGCCATGGCCCGAGGTAATTTAAGAAAAAATATAACTTTATATATTGAGGTGTGAATTGGAAGGAAAAATTATTGTCGTAACATCTGGAAAGGGCGGTGTTGGCAAAACAACGGCAACCTCATCCATTGGTGCGGCCCTGGCCCTTGAAGGCAAACGGGTGGCCATTGTGGACATGGATATCGGCCTGAGGAACCTTGATGTAGTCATGGGGCTTGAAAACCGGATCGTTTTTAATATTGTGGATGTGGTCCAGGGCAAATGTAAAATTGACCAAGCTGCAATCAGGGACAGGCGTATTGACAACCTTTTTCTGATTCCTGCCTCCCAAAGTGACAATAAAGACGTACTAACCCCTATTGGCGTGGAGCGGGTGGCAAAGGAGCTGCGTAAAAAATTCGATTACATCATCATGGATTCTCCCGCCGGAATAGAGCGTGGTTTTGAAAACTCTATTATTGGTGCCAATGAAGCCCTGGTAGTCTGTACACCTGATGTCTCTGCTGTCAGAGATGCAGACCGGGTTATCGGGCTGCTCTATGCCAAATCATTGGAACCCCGCCTCATTGTCAATAGAATTGAACCGGCCCGTGTGGAACGGGGTGAGATGCTCAGCCATGAAGATGTGCTTGATGTTTTATCGATTGAACTTGCCGGCCTCGTACCCATGGATGAAAAAGTATTGATTTCTTCCAATACAGGAACCCCTCTCGTACTACAGAATGATTCCCAAGCAGGCCAGGCATTCCGTAGAATTGCCAAACGCCTCAACGGAGAGTCCGATATTCCCATAGAGGTTCCCGTCCACAAAACCAGCATGTGGAGCAAGATCAGCAAAACCTTCGGGTTAAAATAAGGAGAATTGAATGCTGCAAGGATTGTTGAAACGGTTTACCGGTCAAAAGAAAAGTAGTGATGAAGCCAAAAAACGGCTCCAATTCTCTTTGATTTACGATAAACTGGAAGTGAATGATACCACCCTTACCGACCTTCAAAAAGATATCGTGAATGTGATATCAAAGTACTTTGAGATAGATAAGGATTCCCTGGAGTTGAAAGTAAAACGGGATGACGAAGTTTCTGCCCTGGTGTTTAATACACCTATTCTCCAGGTTAAACGAAAACGCGATTAAATCAGTTGCAACGCCCTGGTGAAACAGGCAAATAATTTATTATAAAACAAAAGCGCCCGGACCATAACGGCCGGGCGCTTTTTATTTTTTGTCTGAATATGACAGTTTTACTATTCCACGGGTTTGGATACTTTGATGGCCAACTCCTGGAGCTGTGCCGGAGCAGCCTTGGAAGGCGCTTCAGTCATCATGCAGGTTGCCTTCTGGGTCTTAGGAAAGGCAATAACGTTCCTGATAGAGTCTTCTTTGCACAGCAGCATTACTAAGCGGTCAAGACCGAATGCAATTCCACCGTGGGGTGGGGCACCAGACTCTAAGGCTTCCAGAAGGAATCCGAATTTTTCTTTTGCTTCCTGATCATCTATGCCAAGACAGCCAAGTACCTTTGCCTGGAGGGCTGTATCATGGATACGGATACTTCCGCCGCCAATTTCAATACCATTGAGAACAAGGTCGTAGGCCCTGGAGTTGACTTCAAGAGGTGCAGTTTCCAGTTTGTCCAGATCAGATTCCAAAGGCGCGGTAAACGGGTGATGAAGGGCCTGGTATCGCTTTTCGGTTTCATCGTAGTCAAACATGGGAAAATGGGTGACCCAGGTGAACTTGTATTCGTTTTCATTAATGAGTCCAAGGCGCCGTGCAAGTTCGTTTCTAAGCTGTCCCAATGCCTCATTGGTAATCTTGGGCTGGTCTGCGACGAAAAAGACAATATCTCCGGGCTCAAGATCCAGGCGTTCTGCAAGCGCTGCTTTTTCATCATCTGAGAAAAACTTGGCAATGGGAGACTGCCACTGGTCTTCTTTGATCTTGATCCAGGCCAGGCCCTTTGCTTTGTATACGGCTGCATAGTCTGTGAGTTCGTCGATCTGCTTGCGGGTAAAGTCTGCACAGCCTTTTGCATTGATGGCTTTAACCAGGCCGCCTTTTTTAACCACAGAAGCAAAAACCTTAAAGTCGGCATCAGCAACAATATCGGAAACATTTTTGAGCTCAAGGCCAAACCGCAGATCCGGACGGTCCAGGCCGAACCGTTCCATGGCTTCAGCATAGGTGAGGCTGGGAAAAGGCTCGGTAAGATCCATATCCAGAACATTTTTGAAAATGCCTTTGATCAGGCCTTCGGCGATCTCCATGATCTGGGTTTCATCGACAAAAGACAGCTCCATATCGATCTGGGTGAACTCAGGCTGACGGTCGGCCCTAAGGTCTTCATCCCTGAAACATTTGACAATCTGGTAATACCGATCGAACCCTGAGATCATCAGCAGCTGTTTGAACAACTGGGGAGATTGGGGCAGGGCATAAAATTCACCTTGGTTTACCCTTGAGGGAACCAGATAGTCTCTGGCTCCTTCTGGAGTACTTTTCGTCAAAAACGGGGTTTCAATGTCCACAAAACCATTTGTGTCCAAATAGTTGCGCACGGCCATGGTGGCACGATGCCGGGCAAGTATATTGTTTTTCAGCTGGTTGCGTCTCAGGTCCAGGTACCGATATTGGAGGCGGATGCTTTCAGATGCTTCTATCCGGTCTTCAATCTGGAACGCCGGGGTTTTTGCCCTGGAAAAAATCTTGAGTTCTTCCACAAGAATCTCAATGGCGCCTGTGTCCATATTGGGGTTGAGCATGTCATCAGGCCGGCCGGCCACTTTACCTCTTATGCCAAGGACATACTCGTTTCTGATTTCCTGGGCTTTTTCATGGACTGGCTCGGAAACCACCGGATTAAATACAATCTGGGTAATCCCTTCACGGTCCCGAAGATCCACAAAAATTACCCCGCCATGGTCCCTGCGGTGTTGAACCCATCCCATGAGCACTACTTCCTGACCAATATGGGTGTCCCTCAGCTCGGTGCAGGAGTGTGTGCGTTTCATATCTCCAAGTAAATCAGTCACGTTTTTTTCCTTAATCCATTATTAAAAGTTTAATTATTTAGTTCTCAGCAATTCAATCAGTTCAGGAATGAGATTGTCCAGGCTGATATCAGTCTGTTCTTTGGTGTCCATATTTCTCAAGACAGCTTTATTTTCAGCCAGTTCATTTTCTCCGGCAATCAACACATATGGGGCAGCCAGCTTGTTGGCCCGTTTCATCAAGGCCTTCATGCTTTTTCCTCTGAAATCGGTGTCTGTGCGAATGCCCATTTTGTTTAATTCACAGGACCAGTGAAAACTTTTTTCAACAGCAGCGTCACCTAGAGGAACGATAAACAGGTCCAGCCCATTTTCAACTACATCAACCTCAAGTTGCTCCATCACTTCCACCAGGCGGTCAAATCCAATGGCAAAACCGATTGCAGGTGTAGAAGGTCCGCCAAGTTCTTCCACCAGGCGGTCGTAACGGCCTCCGCCAGCTACTGCAGACTGGGCGCCTAAACTTGTGGTCTGAATCTCCCAGGCAGTCCGGGTGTAATAATCCAGTCCTCGAACCAGGCTTTTATCCACTTTAAAATCCACACCTTGTTTTTCAAGAGAGGATTTAACTGTTGTAAAATGACTGTCACAGTCAGGGCACAGGTGATCCACTGTGGCAGGAGCCCCTTCTAAAGCCTGCTTGCATGTTTCAACCTTGCAGTCGAGAATCCGTAACGGATTTTTTTCCATTCGCCGCTTGCAGTTTTCACATAAGACTTCTTTGCGTTCCCCTAAAAAATCCAGGAGAGCCTTTTGAAACGCCGGCCGGCAGTCAGGGCATCCCAAACTGTTGATGTGTGCAGAAAGATCCTTGAGTCCCAACCTTTTGAACAATTCATTGAGTAAAAGGATCAGTTCGCTGTCAATATATGGTGATTCAATACCAAATACTTCGGCGTCAATCTGGTAAAACTGGCGGTACCTGCCCTTTTGGGGGCGTTCTCTACGGAACATGGGACCGACCAGAAAAAATTTGCGGACAGGATCTGTTGCATAGAGCTTATGCTGAATGTAGGAACGGCAAATAGATGCCGTGGCCTCGGGCCTTAAAGTGAGTTTGTCCCCTTTCCGGTCTTCAAAGGTATACATTTCTTTTTCAACAATGTCAGTTGTCTCACCGATGCTTCTGGCAAACAACTGGGTTTTTTCCAGAATGGGAATCCGAATTTCTTTGTACCCAAATGATTCAAACAGGGAAACAGCCTCTTTTTCAACCTTTTGCCAGAGTGGTATTTGTTCAGGCAATATATCTCTAAACCCGCGTATGGTCTGCATGCTATATATCTTTGTCTCTATTTTGTTTATGGTTAAAAAATATACAAACGGTATATATAGATTAAAATCAGCGTGTTAGTCAATATCTAATCCTGCTTACCTCCAGTGTCCCGGGTTTCTTAAGAAAAATTGGGTTTTTTAAGAAATTAAGTATATAAAAACTTTTTTTTTTGGTAAGATACTGTCTTCTATAAAACGGCAAGAATCAAAGGCAGCGAATCGCCGGGTCCTATTTCCCCTGAGGACTTGTATGGTCCGTTGTACAGGTGATATGCATGAGTGATAAACCCAGTTATGAAGCACTTGAGCAACAAATCAAGAGACTGGAGCAGACTGTTGCCAGAACCCGCCGGGCCGAATTGGTCAATAAAACCCTGTTCCATATCGCATCAGATCTGAATACCAGCGAGACTCTACAAGATCTTTACCGAGCCATACACAAACACCTGTCGTCCCTTATGGACATAACCAATTTCTTTATTGCCGTATATTATAAGGATAAAAATGCGATCCAATATGTGTTTCGCCGTGACCAGGAAGCCTCCCTATCCCCTAAGTGGGTATATAATTTTAGTGAGAACCGATCTCTTACCGGTGACGTGATCTTAAACAAGGAACCCATACTCCTGGATGAAGCTCAACTTACTGACCTTGCTGCCCAAGGGCGAGTTTTAGGGCATGTGCCGAAAAACTGGTTGGGAATTCCCTTGATGATTCAAGGCGATGTGCTTGGTGTGATGGCTGTAAAAAGTTATAACAACCCCATCAAATACAACCAGGACCATGTGGAACTGCTCAGTTTTGTGTCTGAAGCCATTGCTGTGGCCATCGAGAAAAAACGGGCGGAAAATGAACTCAAGCATGCCAGAAAGCGCCTGATACGATCTCAGAAACTTGAGGCCATAGGTACTTTGGCCGGCGGCATTGCCCATGATTTCAACAATACCCTGTCTATTACCCTGGGCAATATAAACCTGGCCCAGATGATTGCCACAAGCGATCCGGTTAAAGAGTACTTGGCAGATGCAGAACAGTCCATTTTACAAGCCAAGGAGCTGGCCTCGAAGTTTGTGGTCTTTTCCAAAGGCGGTGGGATAAGAATCAAGTCCCATATTGATACCCACGGGTTTATTAAAGAAACTTTAGGTCCCTTGGAAAAAGAAGAAGGGATTCGGTTTGAGCTTGAAATAAATGATCTGCCACCGGTGATGGAGGCGGACAAAGAACAGCTTCAAGAAGCCTTGAAAAGCATTTTGATCAATGCCTACGAAGCCACGGACAAGGTCGAGGCGGTTCGGGTAGAGGCAAAGCCTAATCCGGATAAACACGGCATGATCCTGATTTCTGTCACCGATCATGGCCGGGGTATTTCAGAACAAGATATTGAAAAGGTCTTTGACCCTTATTTCTCAACTAAACCCATGAGCAATAACAAGGGCACGGGCCTTGGCCTTTCAATTGCGTGGGCCATTGTTAAAAACCATCAGGGTACCATCCGTATTGAGTCCAGCCCGGGGCAAGGCACCCGTGTGGATATGATTTTGCCCATATTCCAAAAGGAAGGTCCCAAAGAAACACAGGAAACAAAAGCGGTTCAGCCGGAAAAAACCCCGCCGGTAAGGGTCAGTACCCGTAAACCATTGATCCTGTTTATGGATGACGATGTGATGATTTTAGAAATAACAGGGAAAATTTTAACGCGGCTGGGATATGATCCGATCCTTGCAAAAACCGGTGAAGAAGCTATTGAGAAATACCGGTCCTGCCTTGTGGAAGGAAAAATCATCGGAAAAGTTATCCTTGACCTTGAGGTCAAGCATGGTATGGGTGGCGTGGAGACCATGGAAAAATTGCTCTCTTTGAATCCCGGCATAAAAGGGATTGTGGCTTCCGGGTATTCCAATGATTCAACAATGGAAAATTATGCGTATTTTGGATTTTCTGCTGCCCTGACAAAACCATTTTCCATAGATACGCTCAGGCAGGCACTCCAGGATCTGTAACATATAAAATAAAAAAGGGCGAAAAACATTCAAGTCTTTCGCCCTTTAGTTATATACTAATAAAGGTCTTATTTTCGGATTTTTACTGAATTGGCATGTGCATCAAGCCCTTCGGTCATGGCCAGGGTAATTACATCATCTGCCTCTTGTTCAAACGCAGCTTTAGAGTAATGGATCAGGCTGGTTTTCTTGGTAAAGTGCTCAACACTCAGGGCTGATGAGAACCGTGCTGTTCCTGCTGTGGGCAGTACGTGGTTGGGGCCTGCAATATAGTCGCCCATGGGTTCCGGGGTATAGGGGCCAACAAACAGCGCGCCGGCATTCCGGATCTGATCGATATAATCAAAAGGTGATTCCACGATGATTTCAAGATGTTCGGGTGCCAGGCGGTTGGACAGTTCAATACCAGTTTCAATATCAGGAACCACGAGGATGGAGCCAAAATCATCAATAGCAGCTTTTGCAATATCCTTGCGGGAAAGAGCTTCAATTTGTGGGCCAAGCGCTGCTACAACCTTGTCGGCAAGAGTCCTGGAAGTTGTTACCAGGATGGAAGAAGCAAGGACATCATGCTCTGCCTGTGAGAGCAGGTCTGCGGCAATACATGCCGGATCTGCGGTGTTGTCGGCAATGATGAGAATTTCACTGGGACCTGCAATCATATCAATACCCACTGTGCCTGAAACAATCTTTTTAGCCAGGGTGACATAAATATTTCCCGGGCCTACAATTACATCCACTTTAGGTACCTGTTCAGTACCAAAGGCCAAGGCACCGATGGCCCAGGCAGATCCGGCTTTAAATACAGAATCAATGCCTACGGCCCGGGCTGCTGCCAATATATGGGGATTGATTTTTCCGTCTTCCATGGGCGGTGTCATAAGATTTATTGAGTCAACACCCGCTACCCGAGCAGGGATACCACCCATGAGCACGGAAGAAACCAATGGTGTCTTGCCGCCTTTGGCACCCGGCGCATAAATTCCGGCTGCCTGAACCGGTTTGACCATCTGGCCTACCATTACCCCTTTTCTTGGTGTATCCATCCAGGAATTTTCTTTCTGTCTGGAGTGAAAGGCCGTCAACTGGGATACGGACCGGTCAAGCGCTTTTAGAAAGTCCGGTTCCATCTGTGCCATTGCTTCGTCAAATTCCTTATCTGTAACTCTTAAGGTCTCACGTGTAACGGCTGGGGAATCGAATTTATTGGTATATTCAATAAGGGCCTCATCCCCTCTTGTTTTGACATCGTCTAAATAGGCCTGGACATTTTCCTGGTCTTTACTGGAAAACCCCAGTCCCCTGTCAATGGTATCCTGAACTCTTTTTTCCGCCTCTTGAGAGGGATAGTCGAATATTTTCATAGCACTTCTTCTTTTTTCGTGTTTATTATTGGCACTGGGTCGCTTTACCAAAAAGCCCTTAGGATGACCTGCCAAAATGGTAAACTCCATGTATACCAGAATTTAACCGGGAAGGACAATTGTAAATTTCCTATGCAGACAGTGCACCAAAGTTCGAAAGAGGGGATACTCAGTCCCAAACTGCTTGTCTTTTTGATGGCTGGATGCATTGTCGGAGTCGGAATCCTTTTTTATTCCATTTATTCAGAGG
Organism: Desulfobacterales bacterium; assembly: GCA_022361535.1. Next base: position 13,908 of record JAKSAU010001098.1, on the reverse strand, counting down.
TGTCCAATCGTATCCGCCAGGACCGTCAGGATCTGATGACCCATACAGCCGGTTTTCTATTATCCCACATTGATGAGTGGCTGGATAAAAATGTCAGGGTACTCAAAGCTGCATCAAAACAGTCTCAGATAATTGCCATGGATCCGTCCGCCCAGGCTGAAATCTTAAAAAACATCCAGCAGGAATACCCATGGATCTATCTGGTGTTCACATTGGATAAAGACGGCAACAATATATCCAGAAGCGATGGAGGCATGCTCAAAACCTATTCGGACCGGGAATATTTCAAGAAGCTGGTACAAGGCGCTTCAATGTCCTGGCAAACCCTTATAGGAAAAACTTCCAACCGCCCGTCCCTGGTTTTGGCGCTGCCTATAGTCAAGGATGGAATCTTTTCAGGAGTAATTGCTGCGGCCATGACCACGGAAACCATTTCCCAGGCGGTTGACGGGTGGCATATGGGCAGATCTGGCATTGCTTTTCTTATGGATGAAAAAAATAAGGTCATTGCCCACCCTGACAACCGTTTTGTTATGGAAGAAAAGGACTTGGGCCAACATATCCTGTTGGCTGCGGATCAGAGAGACGCCTTGCGCGTTGCTTCATACGGGGAAGCAGGGTTTCTCTCGTATACAGACAGATCCGGGGTTTCAAAAATTGGTACCATTAGGGAAAATAACTTTGGCTGGCACCTGATTTTAGAGCAGAATCAAAAAGAGGCATTCAGAGAATTATACAAGTTTCAGAAGTTCATGATCATTGTCTTTGGTGTAGTTGTGGTCATGATCATTGTGATTGCCTGGCTTTTTGCACGGATTTCCGTCTTTCCGGTACTTAAGATGATCAATGCAGGTCTGTTGCGTGAAAAGGACTTGGAACATCGGCTGCAAAAGGTAAGGAAAATGGAGGCTTTGGGTACCTTTGCAGGTGGGATTGCTCATGACTTTAACAATATACTCGGCGCGATTACTACCTGCAGCGAAATGGCTATTGAAGATGTGGATGAGAAAAATCCCGCCCACGAGGACTTGAAGCATATCTTAAAAGCCGCCACCCGGGGCAAAAAGCTTGTCAAACAGATACTGGAGTACAGCAGGAGCCGGAATACCCGACAAAAACCGGTTAAGCTTCACCGGATTATCATTGAATGCCTGGACTTATTTAAATCCTTTAAACCGGAATCCATTGAAGTTGAATTGAATATCACATCCAAACAGGGCGTGATACTGGCTGATCCCACCCAGATTCACCAAGTGGTCATGAATCTCTTACTCAATGCCGAACAAGCCATGGCAGGGAAAAAGGGTGTTTTAACCATTTCTTTATCAGAAAAAAAAGTGGATCCGGATAAAAGTGAACCTGCCCCGGTCAATCCGAATGGAGAGGATACCGGTGGATCAGCAGGTTTCCAGGAAATTTCCCCCGGTCTTTATCTTCACCTGGCTGTTTCAGACACCGGGTGCGGTATTGAGCCCCATGTTCTGGAACGCATGTTTGATCCGTTTTACACAACCCATATGAATACAGGTGGTACAGGACTTGGCCTGGCCATGAGTGATGTAATTGTCCGAAGGCACAAAGGATTGATTTCAGCGGAATCAAAGGTTGAGAAAGGCAGCACCTTCCACATTTTTTTACCCTGTATAGGGGATGACGACACCATGGAACAAGAGGATAAACAGGCCCTTGAAACCCTGACCGGAAATGAAGAAATTCTTTTTGTGGATGATGATGAACAAATGATCTATTCTGCGCCTAAAATGCTGCGCCGACTAGGTTATAAAGTAAGCACTGCTGATAATGCCGCTCAAGCCCTTGCTTTATTTAATAAAAATCCCGGACGGTTTGACCTTGTGATTACGGACCGGGTCATGCCCGGCAGAACTGGTGTGGGACTGGCTCATGATATCAAGGAGATTCGAGAAGACATCCCTGTGATCATGTGTTCGGGGTTCTTTAATAAGAAAGATGATACCTTTTTGGACGCAGAATATGATCTGGATGGATTGATCGATGAAACCATATCCAAACCTTTTGAAATAAAACCATTGAGCATGATAATCAGAAAGGTCCTGGACAGGAGTTCACATGGAAACTAACGAGATCAGACAGGTATTGGCTGTTGATGATGACCCCCAGTTTTGCTACGCTTTGGAACGAATTGTTCGCCGGCTAGGGCACGATATCAATGCAGTAGCCTCCATGTCCCAGGCCCGGGATGCTGTAAAACTCAATACATTTGATCTGATACTTCTTGATGTGGGATTGCCTGACGGCAGCGGGCTGGACCTGCTCCCCTATTTTAGAGACCTGAGTTCGGTTCCTGAAGTAATTATCATCACCGGTGACGGGGATGCAAAAGGCGCGGAAATGGCCATACTTAACGGAGCCTGGGACTATATTGAAAAAACCGCGTCAGTCAAAGATATTTCCCTGACAATTACAAGAGCACTTCAGTATAGGTCAGAAAGGGAAAAATCAAGAGGACAGGATAGGGTTACAAGCCTTTCACGTGAAGGAATCATCGGTGACAGTCCGGGTATGAGAAAGGCCTTGGACAACGTTGCCAAGGCTGCGGGTTGTGATGCGAATGTCCTGATTACAGGTAGCACAGGCACAGGAAAAGAACTTTTTGCCCATGCCATCCATAACAACTCCGAAAGAGCTGCCAGGGAAATGGTGGTGGTGGACTGTGCCTCTCTGCCTGAAAACCTGGCAGAAAATCTACTTTTTGGTCATAAAAAAGGGGTGTATACCGGTGCTGATACCAGCAGCGAGGGTCTGATCCGAATGGCAGATAAAGGCAGCCTTTTCCTGGATGAAATCGGCGAACTGCCGCTGTCTTTACAGAAAACCCTGCTCCGTGTGGTACAGGAAAAAAGGTTTCGCCCCTTGGGCGGTGGTAAGGAAATCAAAAGTGATTTCAGACTTATCGCGGCTACGAACAGGAATCTGGATGAAATGGCAGAGCAAGGCCGGTTCAGAAAGGATTTATTGTTCAGGATACGGTCACTTCACTTAGAATTGCCGGATCTCAAGGACCGCGGAGATGATGTGCGAAAGCTTGCCAGATATTACCTGGATTATTATTGCAGCCGCCAGTCCATTGATTCTAAAGGTGTTTCCTCGGATTTTTTTGATACCCTTTCAGCCTATGCCTGGCCTGGAAATGTCAGGGAACTTGCCCATACCATGGAGCATGCTGTGATCGCTGCACTAAGTGAACCCACGCTATATGCCACACACCTTCCCGGACCTTTGCGGGTGAATGTGGTGACTTCAGGGCTGACGACAGGAAAAGAGACGGATCTCTCATCAGGTGACGATACAGGAACCATAACACCGCTTTCACAATTCAGGGAAATGGTTCTATCCAATCATGAGGCAAGGTATCTCAAAGAACTTATATCCAGGACCAAAACCATAAAAGAGGCCTGCGAGCAGTCCGGTTTGTCCCGGTCCAGGCTTTACGCTTTGCTTAAAAAATACGGCATTTCTTCCAAATAAATATCCCATTCGTTTTTTAATGATTAATGCACTTATAGTGGCGCATAAAAAATATTTTTTTATAAACCGGGCGGCTTGCTGGGATTAACATCCAGACTGATTGCTTTATTAGCTTTTAGGCCCGTTTGTCCTAAGAAAGACGGCATCAGGCGCATTTTGGAAAAAATGTGGCAGCCGTTTCTTAAGGTAAACGGGCCGGTAGCGATACATAGGTTTTCCTTGTTCCCCGGGGCAATCGAAAAATTTTTATTGAGAAGTATTTATAGTACATGCCGGTTAACTTGATTTCATAAATTGTGTCACTGGAGGGCAAATTTTTGTGACCAAAAGAAAAAGGGTACCATGGGCAGGGGATGGTCGTTCTCGGTTTGTTTCCCATGGTACCCCTTTCTTTCCTGAGCAGGCCGGACAGCAGCGCATTATCCCGGCCTCAAGGTTACAACAGATTATCTAACCCTGTGCCAGCAAGGCCCAGTCAGGAATCACATTGGGGTCAATGGAAAAGACAAAGGTTCCCAGGGCGAGGAACAGGCCTGTAATCACAAAAACTCCAATGAAATTGATAAAAATACCCGCCTTGACCATCTCAAATATTTTTACCCTGCCTGACCCGAAAATAATGGCATTTGGCGGGGTGGCCACAGGCATCATAAATGCGCAGGATGCAGACAAAGTGGCTGGTATAAGCAGCATAAGCGGGTTGGTTTTCATTGCTACGGCAATGGAAGAAAGGATGGGCAAGATCATCTGGGTGGTGGCCGTGTTGGAAGTCAACTCGGTTAAAAAGGTCAGGGTGGCACAGATACCGGAGATCATAAAAATATTGTTGGCACCTTCCAGAATACCCAGTTTGGAACCGATGAAAACGGACAGGCCTGATGCCTGAAAACCTTTGGCCAAAGCAAAGCCGCCACCAAAAAGTAGAATGATACCCCAGGGCAATTTGGAAAATACAGAGGCATCCAGGATGGCTGCAGACGCTGCATTTTTAGACCGGGTGGGCAGGAAGAACAACACAGACGCCATTGCGATGGCCACGGTGCCGTCATCTATCAGCTTGGGAAAAGGCAGAATGCCTGCCCAGCCCGGTAAAGCCATGAATCCTAAGTTGAGGTCTTTTCTGAAAATCCAGAGTATGGCCGTTAAAAAGAAAATAACCAAAACGGATTTTTCTTCAGCCGATAGGGGACCTAAATCTTTATATTCTTTTTCCACAATGGTGTGATCCACTGTAATATGGCTGGGTACCCTGAAAAATACCCGGGTCAAAAGCAGCCAGATTGTTATCAGCATGGCAATGGAAAGGGGAAGGGCCATCATCATCCATACGCCAAATGAAATTGGTGATGCCAGGGGGAACGTCTGTTCAAAGGTTCTTACCAGAACCAGGTTGGGCGGTGTACCCACAAGAGTGGCTGCCCCACCCATGGACGCGGCGTAAGCAATACCCAGCAACAGGCACAAAGAAAAATTATGGGTTTCTTTGGCATTGAATTGTTCTTCCATTTTTAAAATGATTGACATGGCAATGGGCAGCATCATAACGGCGGTAGCAGTATTTGAAATCCACATGGATAGAAATGCAGCTGCAATCATAAATCCGAACACAAGCCTGGACGGTCCCCCGCCGATTGTTTTAACTGTAAACAAGGCAATCCGTTTATGAAGGTTCCATCGTTCCATGGCAAGGGCAATGAGAAAACCGCCCATAAATAGAAATATGGTAGAGTTAAAATAAACACCTGCTGCAGTTTTGCCTTTCATGATACCAAGCAGGGGAAAAAAGATGATGGGGATCAGGGCTGTGGATGCCAGTGGGACAGCTTCAGTAACCCAGAGTACTGCCATAAGTGCTGCCACTGCGGCCATTCGGGTAACAAGCGGATTGGCAGGATCCAGGTTCAACATCAACACTGCGATGAATAAAACCGGTGCCAGTATTAATCCTGTCTTTTGCAGATTGCTTCTCTGATTGGCTGCCTCACTACTCATAAATTCCTCCCTGATTTTTGGTTTTAGTTTTGATATCGCAAAGGAATAGAGCAATGGGTGTGCCATGCTAGTACGGAAAAAGTATTTTAAATAATTTCAATAAAATAGAAAGGGTTGGTGTTTTGAAAGTCTGTGCCGAAGAATAGAATAGTCCTGTACCGGAAGACAAAAGTCTTGCCGGACAGGACTATTTACAGAACATGTCCTGTGCCAGAAAAGGAATCGCCTGACTATTTTTGAGTTTTTTGAAGGGTCCAGGGAGACGTAAAATATGTTTGGCGTACTTCTGCGGCTTTGGTTTGCGCCCATTCGTCTACACCCATTCGTTGAATCAGGCATAGATTGAATACTTTCATATTGTGGGGCACTTCAGAAGCCATATCTGCATATGGGTGAAGATTGTCACAGGGAAAAGAATTGCAGTCAGAGCAAAAAGTAACTCCTTTTTCTTTGGCACATTCATAGGCTGCACACTCATGCTCCGGGCCAAAGGCTTTTTTCTGCAAGGGGATTTTACCGTCATGGTTCCTGCAGCCGTCACAAAGCATGATGTTCACAGGCATATTATATTTTTCAGATATTTGTTTAACCTCTTCCATTGCCTCCGGTGTTGTCTTAGCCAGGTAAAAACGGCAGTTAAAACAGTCAAGGCCGCAAGGTGCGGTCATTTGTGTATAGTCCATCATAGATCCTCCTTAAATTATAAGAGATACCATTAGGGTGTTTGGTTCAATAGCCTTTTGGCCAGTACCGCTCCTGTCACGGCCAGGGATTCCGGATCAAGATAGAATTCCGAGTGTCTGTAAAAGAGTACCTTACATTCAGCTTCAAATTCTTCATCCTGGTCATTGAACAAGAGTAACAGGCTTAGCCGGGGGAGGATCTTAAATGCCACAGCCAGATCATAGGGCATATTTTCAGATACCGGAGTCCCACCGGTATTTTGGCAGGCTTGCTCAAGACGGTCGATCTTTTGACTGAATCCTTTGGCAATGGCCTGCTCCGTGTCAGTTGAAAAAAAGTTAACATTGGTAAAGGCGGCGGTCTGTTTGAAATCCTTGAACGATACCCATGCCTTATCCTGGTGCAGGGCATCGGGACAATGCAGGATGTATTTTGCCAAAATTACGCAGGTAGCATATCCGGGCGTGGTCCCTTCAGAATTAAATATTCCATCTTTGGAAATCTTGTAAGCCTCCCCCATAAATGGAATACAGATGTCTTTACCATTTATTTCCAGGCCAAGAATTTCTTTTATCCTGTCTTTGTTAACTTTGTCGATCTTTTTGAGATAGTCCTGGTAGTGTTTATCGAAGATGTCGGATTTTGGGGTCATGGGTCCTCTCCTTAATTTGAAGTGTTCGAACAAAGGACTTGCAAGATATACTTATAAATAAGGAAAAAAAAGAAAGCATCACCCATATGGGGGAATTGATAAAAAAAAAGCGTGGCGGAAAGTTAACTTTCCGCCACGCTGTGAGTTAAATCAAATGGTCAGGGATTTAGAAATCCAGGGTTTTCTGGAGATCATCATTAGTGAAATCCCAAGTGGAGTTGTGGGGTGGAAAATCTTCGTTGAACATTTCCGGCAGCTGGTCATCCACAGCAGTGAAACCGGCTTTTTTGTTAAATTCCTTCTCATTTCTCAGGATTGATTTACCCAGTTCAAGGACATCATCAGGAGTCAGTTCAAGACCGTACTGGGCATTGAGCATCTGGCAGATTGTGGGCAGGCCGTCTTCGTTATCCAGAACGGCAAAGGCCACAAACAGGCAAAGACCAGCAGCATCAATAGCTGCAGTAGCAACCTGAAGACCCTGGGAAAGTTCCATGTTTCCTTCTTTTTTCAGAGGATCAACTGTACCGCCGACAGCCAAAATGTTTGCAGTTACACCGTAACCAGCCGTATGGTCAGCACCCATTGGGGTTGTAGCATAGGTTACGCCTACACCCTTACAGGCACGAGGGTCATAAGCCGGCAGGGCTTGTTTTTTTACAACAGGTACACGGTCTACGCCAAGGGCGTCACCGGTGAAAAGTGCGCCGTTACCAATGATCTTGCCTTCAGGTGCAAATTGGCCGATTTTAGAGAGCAGATCAATAGCTGCTTTGCCATCGCCCCATGGGATCATGCCGCCTTCCATTGCAATACCCAAGGTTACGCCCATTTCAATGGTATCAAGACCAAAATCATCGCAAAGACGATCCAGCATGGCAATATCGTCAAGTTCTTTTATCGTGGTATGTGCCCCAAACGCCCAAATGGTTTCGTATTCAAAACCAGAAGTGAGATACTTACCTTCTTTATCGTGGTAAACATTGGAACATTTGATTACACAGCCGGGATGGCAGGCTTCGGAAGGAACTCCGCCCCGCTTTTCAATGGTTTCAGCCATGGATTCGCCCGAGATTGCCTGGGCATGGTCGAAGCGGCCCTGTCTGAAGTTTTTGGTGGGAAGGGTTCCGGCTTCGTTAATAACGTTTACAAGAACTGCAGTACCAAGGGCAGGCAGGCCTTCACCGGTAACCGGGTGGTTGCGCAGCATCTCTACCCAGCGTTTGTTGGCTTCCTTGAATGCGTCTTTGTCTTTAACCTCAACGCGTCCTGCGCCTTTGTCGTCTACGACAATCGCTTTGATTTTTTTGGAGCCCATTACAGCGCCAAGTCCGCCACGGCCATGAGCACGACCGGGGTTTCCGTTCATGTCAGCCTGCTGGATGGAGGCGCCTTTAAGGCATTGTTCACCGGCCTGTCCGATGGTAAGAAGACCGGTATTCTTTCCGTACTTGTCCCAAAGGGCGGACATAACATCGTAGTTGCCTTTTTTTACCAGATCACCGGCAGCCATGATTTCAACACCGTCTTTGTTGATAACTACCATGGAGTAGTCATCACCTTCAGGTTTGTCTTCAAGTACAATTGCCTGGATACCAAGTTTGGCAAGTTTCTGGGAAACAAGACCGCCTGCATTACTTTCTTTGATACCGCCCGTCAACGGCGATTTGGCACCGGCGGACAGTCTGCCGGAATCTGCGGCAGGGGAGCCGGCCATGATACCCGGGGCAAAGATAAGTTTGTTGTTTTTTCCTAAAGGATGGCAGGTGGCTGGTACCTCATCCAGGATCATCTTGGAAGTCAGGGCCCGACCTCCGAGACCTGCATAAGCTTCTGGTGCATCTTCAAAGACAAAAGTCTTTTCCTTGGTGTTAATTCTCAATAGTTTCCCCATAGTATCCTCCTTGGCAAAAGTTGATTAAAATTTAAGGGGTTTATATATTAACGAAATTTTTTTCTCGGCTTGGCAGAAGCCATTTTAACAAGGCGCGGCGTAAACTTTGCCAATATCTCAACAAGACCCTTTTGTTGAGACATCACCTGGTCAATGTTTTTATATGCCATGGGTATCTCGTCAAGTCCAGCAGAAATAAGGGTCACCTTGTTTTTTGTGAGCACATTCTGCAAATCTTTTTGACTAAACCGTTTAAAAGCAGCTGTCCGGCTCATCAGCCTGCCGGCTCCGTGAGCAGAAGAGTTGATCGATTCTTCATTGCCTAACCCTTTGACGACATAGGCCGGATCAGTCATGGTGCCCGGGATGATTCCTAAGGTTCCTTTGGATGCCGGGACAGCCCCTTTTCGGTGAACGATAACCTGTCTGAGTCCAATTTTTTCTTTAAATGCGAAGTTGTGATGGTTTTCCACTGTTGCAGCAGGGTTCTCGCCAAGGGCGTTGAATATCTTTTTGTGGATAATGTCGTGGTTTGCGGCTGAATATTCACCCATGAGCGTCATGGCTTTGAAATACTCTATGCCCTCTTCTTTATCCATGTCCAGCCAGGCCAGGTGTTTGAGATGTTTGGGCAGTTTACGGCAACATTTTTGGGCCAGTGTGGAATAGTGTTTTGCAATGGCCGCCCCGGTTCCCCTTGATCCGGAATGGGTTATCAGGGCAATGTAATCCCCTGGTGAAAGGTTCAACGCTTTTTGTTTGATACTCAGGCGACCGAACTCTGCAAAATGATTACCTGCCCCGCTGGTACCAAGCTGTTTCCAGGCTTTGTCCTTGAGGTTTGCCACAGTCGGGCAAAAGCCCCAATCCCGGTCCATGACCGGATGGGTGTTGGGATGTTTATAGTCTTTGCCATAGCCAAACCGGGTCTCTTTATCCAGCACCTGTTTTAACTGACCTCTAAGATCATCGAACTGATCAAAAGAGATAGGCAGCACCGACATCTTAACCCGGCAGGCAATGTCCACCCCCACAGCATAAGGAATGACGGCATTGTCCGTGGCAAGAACACCTCCGATGGGAAGACCGTATCCTTTGTGAGCATCCGGTAAAAGAGCCCCCTTAACTGAAACAGGCAGGGATATGGCATTTTCCATCTGTTCTATGGCTGCAGGATCAAGGTCCTGGCCGAATACAGTATATTTTACTTTTTTGGCCATTGTTTCCTTAAAAATAGATTTGTAATTTGCAGGGCTGAAATGAATAAGAGCGGCAAATAAAACGGGTGAAGTTTAGAGGCGGCCTACGTCAGATAATTCTGATAACCCTTCAGGATCTTTGATCAGAATATCCTTTGTCTCGACTTTTATCAAGTCGGCATCTCCCATTTTTTTAAATATACGCGACACGGTTTCCGGAGTTGTGCCAATGAGATTTGCCAATTGGGCCTTGGAGATGGGCAGTGTCACCTTATCCGGTAATTGGTCTGCGTTTGATCCGGCAGATGCTTCTTTTGCTAAAGTCAGGATATATGCTGCCAGTCTGGCAGGTACTTCTTTGAGACTTAAATTTTCAATCTGGACTGTAAAGGCTCGCAGCCGTTTGGACAGGTCTGCCAGCATATTCATGGCAAGGGCGGGAGATTCGGTAATCAGGTCGACAAATGATTCCCTGGGTACAAAAATGATTGTTGAGGGTTCAAGTGCCATGGAAGAGGCTGGAAAGCTTTTGCCCTCAAACACCGGTACTTCTCCAAATGTGTGGCCGGGGCCGTAAATATGAAGAATCTGTTCCTTTCCTTCAAAGGAGAGCTTAAACACCTTTATTTTACCGGTCCCTACAATATAAAACCCATTGCCCTTATCCCCTTCCTGGAAGATCATTTCTCCCCGGCCAAAGGACAGCTCTTTGGCCAGACCGGATAGTTTTTCAAGTTCTTGTTCTAAAAGGCCTGAAAAAAGCGGTATGGATTTTAACAGTTTGATGATAGAATATCCTTTGTCTATCTGAAGTATTATCCCTAGCGTTGCCGGAAAAAAATATTAAAAAAAGTGTCGTCTTGATCCAGGTCAAGGTTTCTCGCTCTTTTCTATAGTAGGTTGGACCCAGGATGTAAAGATGATTTGTTAGCCAACATAAATATAAGGAGAATGTTTCATGTTTTGTTTTCAATGTCAGGAAGCAGCAAAAAATCAAGGTTGTACCGTTAAAGGAATGTGTGGAAAAGAAAACTCAACTGCAAACCTTCAGGATCTGTTGATTTTCAACCTTAAGGGTATTGCCCTGATTGCAAGCCTGTCAAAAGATGCTGGTGTTTCCGTTCCCAACTCTGTTCCCGCCTTTATTGCACAGGCATTGTTCACCACGATCACCAATGCCAATTTCAATGATGAAAACTTGGTGCAGTGGGTTAACAGGGCGCAGGTACTGAAAAAAGAACTCACCGATGCAGCAGGAGATAAAATCGGTGGTGACCTCCATGAAAGTGCCACCTGGTATTCAAATGATGTATCTACTTTCCAGGCCAAAGCTGAAACCGTAGGTGTATTGGCTACGGAAAATGAAGATGTAAGATCTCTTCGCGAACTTCTGATTCTTGGTCTTAAAGGCGTTGCAGCTTATGCAGATCATGCGGCCGTACTCGGTGTTGAAAAACAGGATATTTGGGACTTTATGATCGAAGCCATGGCCTCTACCACTAAAGACCTTTCCGTAGATGACATGGTGGGTCTGGTTCTTAAATGCGGTGAGGTTGCCGTGACTACCATGGCAGCGCTTGATGAAGCCAATACAGGAGCGTATGGCCACCCCGAATTATCCGAGGTCAACATCGGCGTTGGGACAAATCCCGGAATATTGATTTCCGGCCATGATCTTAAAGATATGGAAGAGCTTTTAAAACAGACCGAAGGCACAGGCGTTGATGTATACACCCATGGCGAGATGCTGCCGGCCAACTATTATCCTGCTTTTAAAAAATACAGCCATCTGAAGGGCAACTACGGCGGATCCTGGTGGCACCAGAATGATGAATTTGAAGCCTTTAACGGTCCTATTCTCATGACCACCAACTGTTTGGTACCACTGAAAAAGAAAAATACTTATCTTGACCGGCTTTATACAACCGGCAGTCCTTCTTATGCAGGCGCTACCCATATTGCAGATCGTCCTGACGGCGGTGCAAAAGATTTTTCCGCCATTGTTGAACAGGCCAAAACCTGTGCCGCACCCACAGAACTTGAAACAGGTAAAATTGTTGGTGGTTTCGCTCACAACCAGGTACTTGCCCTGGCCGATAAAGTTGTTGATGCTGTAAAAGCCGGCGCCATTAAACGTTTTGTTGTTATGGCCGGTTGTGACGGCCGCCAGAAAGGCCGTGCTTACTTTACTGAAGTTGCTGAAAAACTTCCCCAGGATGCTGTTATCCTGACTGCCGGATGTGCCAAATACAGGTACAATAAACTGGATCTGGGTGATATCGGCGGTATCCCGAGAGTCCTGGATGCAGGCCAGTGTAACGACAGCTACTCTTTGGCCGTGATTGCGCTTAAACTCAAAGAGGTGTTCGGCCTGGAAGATATCAACGAGCTGCCCTTGTCCTTTGACATCGGATGGTATGAGCAAAAAGCATGTGCAGTTCTTCTGGCACTGCTTCACCTTGGCGTGAAAGGTATCCGTCTTGGACCCACACTGCCGGCATTTGTTTCTCCTGCAGTATTGAACGTTCTGGTGGAAAACTTTGACATTAAACCCATTACCGAGCCGGATGCAGACGTAGCCGCAATGATGGCAGGCAATTAATGCTTGAACGATAACTTGAGCATATAGGGTATTACCGCAGCAGTCTGGCATCTTTAACTGCGGTTCACATAAGATCCCAGACTGCTGCTCCCTGATAAAAAGTTAAAGTTATCGTCAGAACAAAAAAGAATAAACGAGTAATAAGGAAGGTGAAACCATGAAATGCCCGGGACAGGATACCCAATACTGGAGTGAAGATGCGATCTTTGAGACCGAATGCCCGGAATGCGGACATCCCATGGAATTTTTCAAGGATGACGCCACCCGCCGCTGCGGCAACTGCAAAAAAAAGATCGTAAACCCGAAAATGGATTTCGGATGCGCTTCTTACTGCAAGTTTGCCGAACAATGCCTTGGCACCCTTCCTGAAGAGTTTGTAGCCCAGCGGGAAGATCTTTTAAAAGACCGGGTGGCCGTTGAAATGAAGCGGTATTTTGGAACAGATTTTAAACGGATAGGCCATGCCTCAAAAGTGGCCAGATTTGCAGAAAGCCTTGGTAAAAAAGAAAGAGCCAATTTAGCCGTAGTCCTCTGTGCGGCATACCTTCATGACATCGGGATAAAAAATGCAGAGGAAAAATATAATTCAAACGCCGCCAAGTACCAGGAGCTTGAAGGGCCGCCAGTAGCAAAAGCCCTGCTGGAGAAACTGGGGGCAAAGCCGCCGCTCATTGAAGAAGTCTGCGACATAGTCGGGCACCATCACAGCCCGGGCAAAGATGAAAGCATCAATTTTAAGGTGCTGTACGATGCAGATATGCTCACCAACATGAGTGAATGCGAGAAGAAAAACGGAGTTGATCCGGATGAGTTTTCAAAAAAAATTGACCGCCTGTTCATGACAGACTCAGGTCGTGCACTGGCAAAAGAAGTCTTGATGAAGGATGTATAATCCTTTTCTATACTAAGTAAATAACAGGGTTCCTGAAAAAAGTTTGAAGCAGGGAAACTGAAGGAGATATAAAATGAAAGTGATCCGTAAAATAATTGAAATTGATGATGAAAAATGTGACGGTTGCGGCAACTGTGTACCTTCCTGTGCTGAAGGAGCCATTGAAATCATAGATGGAAAAGCCAAAGTAATTGCTGACAAATACTGCGACGGTTTAGGAGCCTGTCTTGGTGACTGTCCCCAGGAAGCATTAAAAATTGTTGAGCGGGAAGCAGACGAGTTTGACGAAGAAGCCGTTGAAGAACTGTTGAAAAAACAGGCTGCTGAAAAAGAAAAAACTCAAGAATCCGGATGCGGATGCCCCTCTGCTGCCATGAAAACTTTTCCTATGGCAGGTCCTGGTCTGGCAGGCGGAAAAGAGATTAAACCTGGCGGGCCGTCTGCTTTAGGCCACTGGCCTGTTCAGATTCGGCTGGTTCCTGCGGG
>JAKSAU010000972.1 GCA_022361535.1 Desulfobacterales bacterium | reverse complement strand
TTCAGCAAGCAAAGTAAAATTCTTCTTCCCAAGCTTCTTAGAAATCGCATACTTCAAAAAAGCATTATCCCAAAACCTCTCCTTAATCAACTCCTTAGTCTGTTTATTAAGAAATCCAATAATTTTAGCAGGAATCTTCTCTATAAAATTAAGCTTCCTATACTCCTGCCTCAAAAAAGCCAAAGCAACAGCATCAGCCTCCATTTGATTATCACTAGCAATAACAACACCAACCTTAGGCTTCTTTTGAAGGGTCTTAAACATCGCAACTTTCTTATCAGGCCCAGCAACTAACTGAACCTCAGTTCCAACAAACAAAGTTAACCGAAGCTTACTCTTAACAGCAAGCGTAATCTCACCCATCTTCTCAAAAAACTTATCCTCATTCTCCAGATTAGTCTTCAATATAGGACTTGCACTAGCAAACTTAACCATAGTCTTATAATATGGCCCATCACTATGAAATCTAAGCCTAGAATCCTCCCTAAGCAATCCTACCCAGTTCTTAGCACCAAGAGTAACCCCCGCCTGAATATGCGTAGAAATCCTAGGAAGATTAATAATATGATCAACCGAATCAATAATATCAGAAATATAAAACCCATCACTCCAATCAGAATTTCTATTCTTAACAAACTTATAAGAATCCCATCCCCTCTCCTCAAGAGCTATAAAATCAACTCCACTAACCTTCATATCACTCTTACGATAACACTCCCTAGAAGACCCCTTCCTAACTTCCCTCTTATCCACAACCACAGTCTCAATACCAGACTGATCAGCAGCAATAGGAACCCCACCTCTCATCCGAATCTCCTTAGCAACAACCTCCAAAGCCAAAGGATGAGTAGTTGCAGGATACTTATCTTTAGAATTAAGCGCAGGCTTCAAAAGAACCCTCTCCCCAGACTTTAACCACTCCAAATTATTAGTAGCCTCCAAAAAAACCTTGGAAATCATCCTCCTAAGCTCACTAAAATTAGTATCTCTAGAAACACCTCTAATTATCACCGCATCCCTTTCCATAAAGCAAATTAGTAATAATAATATAAAAATGTTAGCACGAAGATACATAACTAAATTCACTTAAAGATTAATACCAAGCTCTTTTGCAGTCTTTACAATATTCTCTATCTCAGATGGGCTTCGAGCAGACAAGTACTTAAATAAATCAGATTCCATTTCATTATATAATTTACGATTAAAATCTGGAGAACCAGGTCTTCCAGCAGCATTTTCAATCTCTGCAATTTTTCTTCTGTAATAATCCGATCCATCGTGAGATGGATTATATGATAAACAAATATTCTCAATAGTGCCATCAGAGTTGTAAACAACTCTCATGGTATTGCGATTCTCAAAAACAGTCCCTGTTGTACTTTCATCTCTATCCATAAAATATAACTTTTCTCTCAATTGAATTTCCATAAAATAGTCCCTGAAGAGATATATTTAAGTTTTATTATAGAAAACAACACATTGCTCACGATTTTCAATAAAAGTCATCACTGCTAACGAACCTTTATAATAAAACATCTCCTAAACTAAACATGGAAAAAGACGTAACAGACACAAACTTCGCTTCTGAAGTTATCGAAAAGTCAAAAGAAACACCAGTACTGGTAGACTTTTGGGCAAGCTGGTGCGGACCATGTCA
>JAKSAU010001100.1 GCA_022361535.1 Desulfobacterales bacterium | reverse complement strand
GCGGTTAGCCCAAATCATATAGGCAAAATATTACTTCTATGAATGAATTCTATTACCCCAAAAAATACAAATGGTTTTCGATAGTCGCAATACTATTTTTCGGCGCTCTTTCTATAATTAGTTTTGTTACATCAATTATGGATTATGAATAACATATCAGAGGCCGTTGTTTTTATACCAATCTCTTTGTTTTTTCTCATTTTTGTATATATGGGATATGAATTTCTTTGCCGGTGTAACGACAAAATTATTATTGATGATTCAGGCATTCACATTTTTGGCAAAGGTGATTCAAAGCGGACAATTAATTGGAATGACATATACGAGGTTCGTGAAAGGAGCCAGCTACAGCGGATAGACCTACTTGATAGATTTGGGGGTACACTTTTAAAGATTGACTATCAGTTGACTGGTTTTGATATGCTCTGTGAGACCATTCTATCAAATTCCAGATATACGCAGAATGTTAAGCAAAAAAGATCGTTTATCTCTTCATGGCTTATAAGGAGCATTTTCATTGTATCTGCCATCTTTTCAGGTTTTGCGATATTCGGGTCATATACCTCCGGTCAATTCGGCGCTATGTGGGGATTTGCCGGATTCCTTCTGCTGTGTGGTTTTGGATATTTATGGGAAGTTAAAAAAATTAGAGTGGGTGAAAATGAGATTTCTATCCATACCTTTTTCAAGAAGCGAACTATTAGATATACAGATATCAGCGATGTGATTCTTAAAAGTGATAAAGATGGGAAAGGAAACTTGATCTCAACAGTATATCTTGTTTTGGATCATGATAAATCTGTCAAGATCGCAGGCGTTCAAGGCGGCAGTCTTGCGCTTTATGAATCTATTAAATCTGCCTGGCAAAAAAACAGTGATTAAAGAGTTTAAATTAGGCGTATTTCAGCCTTAATAAGCAGCTTGTAAGACTGTTTATTAAGGCTGAGTTCATCATAAAATAACAGGATTTTATATAGTAGTTTTAGATTTTGAACCGTTTCACCATTTGGCCTAAGCCTGTGGCCAATTCTGACAGATTGGCAGCATTTTCCTGGACCTGAGCGCTCTGTGCTGCCATATCAACTGCTTCCTGGCTCACTTCAATGACATTTTGAGAAATATTTCCGGCTGTTTGAGAACTTGTTCGAATATTATCGTTTACGTCGTGAATCCCTTTGGATGCCTGTGCAATGTTTTCAGCGATCTCACGGGTAGCTGCAGACTGTTCTTCAACGGCAACAGCAATCGTAGCAACGATTTCATTGACATCATTGATCACTTGCGCGATCTCAGTAATCCCCTCCGATGTAACTGAGGCACTTTCCTGAATATTGTCTATTTTTTCTTTGATACTCATGGAGGCATCAGACGTTTGGCTGGCAAGTTCCTTAATTTCATTGGCCACTACGGCAAATCCCCTGCCTGCTTCTCCGGCCCTGGCCGCCTCAATAGTCGCATTTAAAGAAAGCAGGTTCACTTGTTCTGAAATATCCGTTATGGTTTCCACAACCTGGCCTATGGACTGAGCTGCAGATCCAAGTTGATCCATCCTGCCTGTTGACACTTCTACCTTTGACACGGCATTACCTGATATGGCTCTTGCCTTTTCAGTGTTTTTAAAGATTTCTTCAACCGTTGCATACATCTGGTCTGCAGCACTGGCTACCGTATTTATATTTGCCGAGGATTTTTCCATGGTTTCAGACACGGTTTTCATATTCTCGGTCATTTCCCGAACGGCGTCTGACATCCCTGACGTTTTCTCTGATGTCCGTCCTGCTCCCTTTGACATCTTATCAGAGACTTTGGTTAGTCCACCGGATGATGTTGATAAGGTTTGGACATCTCCTGTGATATCCGAAATCATGTCATGGAGCTTTCCGATAAAATTATTGAAACTGATGGAAAGCTGGCCGACCTCATCTTCGCTTGTGACTTCCAGGCGCTTTGTCAGATCGCCATCTCCTTCTGAAATATCTTTAAGTCCGGCTGCGGCTGCATTAATCGGGGTAATAATCTTAAACGCAGACCAAAGAATAAATCCACCGACCAGCAACATGGCGGCAATACCTGCAATCAGGCTGTAAGTCATCATCTTACTTACCGGAGTCATCAGTTCTGCCCGGTTCACAGTCACACCAATGCTCCATCCGGTCTTGGGAAGATAGGAAAAGCCCGCCACTTTGGTTGTACCTTTAAACACATATAAATCAGAGCCTGATTCCTTTGCCAGAATTCGAGCACTTATCCTTTCCATGCCTTGTATTTTTTTGATATTCAATTTAAACAGGAACTCAGGATTTGGATGGGTAATAACAACCCCGTTTTTGTCCACCATAAACGCATACCCGGTTTCACCGACTTTAACATTTGTCAGTTTTGAAGAAAGGGTATCCAGCCGGATGACTGAACAAAATGCCCCGATAAACTTTCCCTCGCTGTTTTTAAGAGGAACGCTAACAACCACAACAGCACGCCCACTCGCCCTGGATTGAATCGGATGGCCAATCACGACCTTTCCCTCTTGAACTGCCTTAAAATAATCTCTGTCAGCGACATTCACCGCTTTTTTTCTCAAGGCACCATCCATACTGTCAGATATGACCATACCTTGCTTGTCTGCGATAAAAAAAAGGTCATAATCTTTACCGACCCTTTCATAGGCATGTTTAAAAAATGAATCCAGGGCCAATATCGTTTCCATGGCACCCTCAATGCCCTGTTCATCAGCCTGTTTGATTGTTTCTGTCAGTTGAGTTGAAATTGCTATTTCACTGGCAAACTTAACTTCCTGGGTCATAAAAAGTTCTGCAGTCTGGGCAAGATCCTCTGCAACCCTGTAAGTGGATTGCCGGCCTGATTCCAACAGGGCATTTGATGCCTTGTTTACAGTTATCCCGCCAACAATGAGCATAGGTATCACCACGGCTATCATCCCAACAATTATCAACTTGATGCTCAGCTTGAGATCCTTGACTCTTTTCATGCACCCTCCTTGGAAATTCGGGATGCAGCACGGAACACTGCTTCCCGGTTTGATATTAGAACCGGATT
>JAKSAU010000477.1 GCA_022361535.1 Desulfobacterales bacterium | reverse complement strand
TTGTTAGTGGTGGTGGATCACGAACGTTGGTTCGATCGTCAAACCATCTCCGACCTACGCGCCGCTTCAGTGCGCTTCGGACAGGAACGATTCGTACTCTTTAACCGTACCCGCGAAGGGGATCTACCCCAAGAAGATCAAGCTACCTTGCGTGGACAAGCCGAACGATTAGCCGCACAGCAGATGCAAGTTCTAAGCTTTCGTCATGGACGGGGATTCTGCCAATTCGTGCCAGGGACATTGGATACCGTGACAGGATTTCTCAATGCCCCTACGCCAACACGTGAAAAGGATCTCTTAGGCCAGGTAGGGCAGACCGCCAATCAAATCCTCAATCAAAATGCTGAACGCAAAGCCGGCTTGGATAAACTTGAGGATTCCCTCCATGCCGCGATCGATCGGGTTTTGCCTACGACCTGGGATTGCATGACCGCGCAGATGACTGCCGAAGAACGGAAACAACTCGAGATTGTTTCCCGTGTCTTCCGCCTTAAGGAAACCCGTCATTGGCTCACAGCCCAAACGCAACGTATCCAAAAAGCACTCAAGGGAATACCGCTGGTGGGGATGTTTGTTCCCAGTATGAAAACCTCATCAGAGATCGCACCGGATGGTTCAGATCGCTTGGCTTTGGCCCGTGGTTTCTACGAGACTGTGGCACGCCGTCAGGTACATGAAGTGCAACGGGTTGTACGCGCCAGCGAGTTCTGGCACGAGATGTCACGATGGACGGGCCTGACACCCGAGGAACGATCGTTCCAGTGGAGTGACAGTGCCGAACGCCAATTAGCACAGACTGTCGATGGATTTGAAAAGGCATTGCAAACTTGGACCGAAAAGATCGAAAGTGAATGTCGTGGACTCAATCCCAAAGTACACGGTGCTGTGGGGGCCGGTGCTATTGCCTTAATCGTTGTCTTGGTTGCCGTACCAGGACCGGTAACAGCTTTAACATTAGTCTCAGCCAAGGGAGCAATCGCTGCGGCCTTGACTGAGCTCTTGGCAGTGTCTGGTGTGGGGGCCTTATTTGGCAGTCAGATGAGACAGTTAGTATCCGTGATCCAAGAGAAACTCATCGGTAGTCCCGAGTTTGAAGGGGTTCAGAGCGCCGCGACTGCTTTAAAGGATGTGCTAGAGGATGCTGGCCGTGCCTGGGTGGAACATGCCGTTGCGGAAGCGGATCAGTTTGTCATGTCAGCGGAAGAGCCCTTAGCCAGTGCACTCGACACCTTAAGACGTGAAAGCGAGG
>JAKSAU010001295.1 GCA_022361535.1 Desulfobacterales bacterium | reverse complement strand
TATAACCCCTATCCACAAGTCAAGTCCGGGCCTGATTAAACTGTGAACATCGTCCTTAAATAAAACTCACCCTAAAAGATAAATGGCATATAACATTTGCACTTAGGCTCGTTTGTCCCGGAAAACGGCATCAGACGCATTTTTGGAAAAAATGTGGCAGCCGTCTCCGGGATAAACGAGCCGGAACCTGTATATGCGATCACGCAACGCTCCTAAGAAAGCCCATCTATCCGTTTATTTAGATACAGCCGCCACCTTTTATAGTGGCATATCACCTAAGATTATTGTATAGATTCCCATATATGGTCGCCCTTGTACCATAAAGGAAGATGACAATAAGGTGGCCGGTAAATTCATGGCAGGAAATCTCAACCTGGGATATCCTGCTGAAAATGTCAATCATGCCCTGCAGACCTGCATCCGAAAGGAAGACCTATGGAACGCTGCGAATGGTCTACAACAGACCCGGATTACATTCATTATCATGATACGGAATGGGGAGTTCCGGTTCATGATGACCAAAAAATATTTGAATTCCTTATTCTGGAAGGTGCTCAGGCTGGGCTGTCCTGGTTGACCATTTTAAAACGGCGGGAAGGTTACCGCAAAGCCTTTGCCGGGTTCGATCCCCAAAAAGTGGCACGGTTTTCCGACAAAAAAATCCAGGAACTGCTAAAGGATCCGGGAATCATAAGGAACAAGCTAAAAGTCAACTCCGCTGTGACCAATGCCCAGAATTTTCTAAAAATCCAGGAGGAATTCGGATCTTTTAATGCCTATGCATGGCGGTTTGTGGACGGCAGCCCTAAAATCAATCAATTCACTTCAATGGATCAGATCCCTGCCACATCCAAAGAATCTGACGCATTTTCAAAGGATTTAAAGCAGAGGGGATTTAAATTTACCGGTTCAACCATCATCTATGCCCATATGCAGGCTACAGGAATGGTCAACGATCACCTGGTTTCCTGTTTCAGGTACAAACAAGTCATGGAGCTGGCACAATGATTCTGCCTGATCCCTGGTCCGGCCCTTTTTCTCTGCCTGACACAACAAGCATAACCGGTCTGCCCCTGGCTTCCGGAATCAAAAATATGTTCAGGGAAAAGCGATGGTGTTATGCCGGTATTGTCTCTCCGGATCTTTTTTTCGGAGCTGCGGTTGTCCACTTGGGATATGCTGCCTCAGGATTTTGTTTTGGGTTTGACCGCAAAAGCAAAGAAATGCTTGAATATACTCAGGTCAGTCTGCCTATAAACCATGTCAGGTACGATCGTCATCCCGAATCCGGTACCTGCCGGTTCAATTCCGGTAAGAACAACATTGAGATTTCAGGAGATCTAAGCCAGGTCAAACAATTAAACATTAGTCTCATAAAAGATGGACAGCCTTTAAAGGCCGCTATTGATTTTTATGCCCCGGATACCGGATTCTCCCCCATGCATTTTCCCATGGACATGGGGTTGGAGAGAACCGCATTTACCACTAAAGCAGCCGGTCTTGAAGTCAGAGGAGAAATCCTTTTGGGGGACAAAGATTTTAGGCTGACACCTGACAACACATTTGCCTTGTTCGACTGGACCCACGGTGCCTATCCAAGACAGACCTTCTGGAACTGGGCCTGTGGTGCAGGTTCAGGAGAAGACAAAATGGGTAAACAGGTTAAGGTCGGTTTTAATTTCTCAAAAGGCGTTTATGAAAACGGGAGGCTGGAAAATACGGTATGGATAGACGGAACGCCTGAACCTGCAGGGGAAATAGATTATGTCTATGACCCAAAGAAGCCTCTTTCACCATGGCAGATCCAATCAAAAGACATGAAAATCAAGCTTACCTTCTACCCGGAAGGCATACGGCAGGCCAATGATAATTT
>JAKSAU010000256.1 GCA_022361535.1 Desulfobacterales bacterium | reverse complement strand
TTTATCGCATCAATGTCAAAGCCCTCTTCAATAGTAATTTCATCTCCTTCATCACCTTTAACAACCGGTTTGGGATCAATATATTTTTTGATAGCTTTTTTACAGTCTTCTTGAATGCTTCTCACTGCAGCACCAATCTGGTTATCTTCATAGACATTTAAATCTTCATCAAAAAAGTCAAGGAGTCTTCCTTCCCGTTGAAGAACTGATAATGTATGGAGAAAGAGCCTACGCTTTCTCTCCTGTTCTATTTTCTGATTAAGGAAATCTTTTTTAGATGATCTACCTTTTTTGGGGCTTTCTGGCACTTGCTCTTGAGTTTTAAACAACCCTGAAACAAGAGCAGAATGAACCCCCCAAATGATCACACCAGTTACCAAAAAAATAATCAAGGCTCCTGGTAAAACCACTTGATAGAAACGATCCTGTCCTAATAACCCGACAAAATAAGGTATTTTTTCAGTTAAAAAGGCTTGTCCCTGATCATTAGGAAAGCTTGAGAACAGCCATTGTTGCCAATAATAAGCACCGGCACAAAGTGTAGCGCCCAGAGTCGCCATGATACAAAAAATAATTAAAAATGATCGTTTTTGAAATTGCTTAAACATTTTTAAACAAGCCTCATTCATTCGGTTGTGTATATTAAAATCACCTTAAAACAGAACTACCATGTTGCATAAACAACATGGTAGTTCATAATAATACAAAATTAGAGTACTTCAAGTAAAGGGTTGAGATTAGGACTTCAGGATTTTCTTCACCCTTTCTTAGGTTCACTCATCTTTAACAACAATTCGATCTTTATTGGCCTCAAAAATTTTCGTACCAATGCCTTTTACATCCATTATGGCTTCGGGCGCTTCGAAAGGACTATTATTGCGGTATTCAATAATTCGATCCGCTATGACATCTCCAACGTATTTTAGCGTGACTAACTCCTCTTTTGGAGCTGTGTTGATGTTCACTTTTGCTCCAGACGCAATCACCGGACCAACATAAAGAGCTGCGATTAAACATACGAGTACAAATGAAATCCTTTTTTTGAGACGCAACATACATCCTCCTTTGAATTAGAAAAATTTTGATAGACCTCATTATGTCAATCAGTGCTAGGTGAGACGGAACGTCTTCAGACCAAAGCAGAGTCAACATTTTGTAGCCTCCCCGGAAAATAGTGCCATTGAAAAATAGAGATTTCTGGCATAAGTATTCAATAAAGGAGAATGCCAAGATGAAGAGATCTCGATTTTCAGAACACCAAATCATTCGTATTCTA
>JAKSAU010000568.1 GCA_022361535.1 Desulfobacterales bacterium | reverse complement strand
GATCTCCTGTATCCTCTGAAGCACAGGCCATAGCCAGTATAGAGGCCATTTCCGGGCAAATTTACCTGGCCGTTCTCGTAGCAAGGCTGGTAAGTATTTACGGTGCAAGTGTACCCGGTAAAGCGGATTAATTTAAGGGCGGGTGACGGCTGCATCCGAATTCCCCCTGTCGTTTTATACCGATTCTCACAATAAATTTCCGATTGGCTTGGAGAACAAGGGCATGCCATATACAAAAACCGGCCCGTTTATTCTAAGAAAAGGCTGCCGTATTTTTTACAAAAATACGCCTGATGCCGTTTTCTTAGAACAAACAGGCCTAAGTGCTCAAACGGCAATACCGTCACTTGAGGTTGCTACCGATAATTAACCTACCCGCATTATAAAGGAACATATTTTTGAGAACCGCTTCCATGAGTCATACAACATTTATACGCTTGGCATTAGACTTGTCCTGCTTTGACTTTTAGAACTAATATGAATATATTATCCGCCACTATTAAGGGGTAAAAAGGAGAATCCATAGGACAGTTATGAAAGGCTCAGATTTCAGGATAGGCACAGGGACCGATGTACATGAGCTGGTTCAGGGCCGGGATTTGATCATTGGCGGAATTAAAATAGATCATCCCTTGGGGCTTAAAGGACACTCTGATGCTGATGTACTGCTCCATGCCATTTGTGACGCCCTGCTTGGCGCTTCTGGCCTGGGGGATATCGGTGAACATTTCCCGGACACGGATTCTGCATATAAAGGCGTATCCAGCAGCATTCTCCTGGCGGATTGTTTTGAAAAAATCCGAACAAAAGGATATGCAATCGCTAACCTGGATGCCACGATTTTTGCCCAGGCCCCGAAAATGAGCCCTCATAAAAAGGAGATGGCCGTCCACATCGCCCGGATTCTGAACCTGGCACTCGACTGTGTCAATATCAAAGCCACGACTACTGAAAAATTAGGATTTATCGGCAGAAAAGAGGGCATTGCAGCCCAGGCAACCGTGCTGCTGTTCAAAGACAATTAAGATCTTTGGAAAACGAAAATGAGTACAAGACTTTAAAATACCCTGACAGCACAGTCTATCCATTCGAGTAATTCTTTCCCGGCCATGAAAAAACGTAATATGGGCTTAAAAGAATAGCTGTCGGTGAAATCACCAATTTGATAGATTCCAAATACCAAGGGCCACACTTAAGAAAGCGCGGCCCTTGATTTGTTTTTACGGCGCAGATAGTGCTATTTTTTCTTTTTTTGCTTCGGCCCTTTATTTTTCCTGGGAGGATTCTGTTTGGCCAGTTTAGCCCAGGCATCCCTGAGTGTAACTGTTCGGTTGAACACAGGCATCTCCTTGGTACTGTCTTTGCCATCCAGGCAGAAATAACCTAAGCGTTCAAACTGAAAAACTTTTTCCGGTTCTGCGGCAGCAAGGCTTTTTTCCAGCTTGGCGTGCTCCAGGATTTCCAGGGAACCCGGGTTCAAATTATCTACGAAATCCTGGCCGTCCTGTTCCGGATTTTCATCTTTGAAAAGCCTGTCATAAAGGCGGACTTCCGCATCCAAACAGTCATTTGCATTGACCCAG
>JAKSAU010000620.1 GCA_022361535.1 Desulfobacterales bacterium | reverse complement strand
TATTCACACTATCAGTATCGGTGGCGGGCCCAAATGTTACGGACAGCTTCTTGTTACACCGGATGTTCTTGGGCTGTACGATAATTTTACTCCTTATTTTGCCAAGAAATATGTCAATGTGGGTCAGATTATGACAGACACGTTTAAAGAGTATGCACAGGAAGTCCGTGAGGGTGCGTTCCCCACAGCTGATCATGCATACAATATGTCCGACGAAGTACTTGAAGGAATTATAAAAGAATTTGGTCCTGCCTAATTGAATATTCTGCCCTTTTCATGGGCTCCTTAATCATGAAAAGGGCATTATAACTTCTATTTCCCCGGTGCCGGACCGGATGAACTTGGCATCGGGGTATTGCTTTTTAAATACGTAGATCATTTTTTCATTTTCTGCCAAAACCGTAGCCGTGAATTTTGTATAGTTATTTTCCCTGGCAATTTTTTCCAGGCTTTTTAACAAGAATGTCCCGATGCCCTGGCCGTGAAGTTCCTCCCTGACTAAGAAAGCCACTTCAGCACTGTCTTTTTCTACTTCGGCATAGGAGCCGATGGCAACGATTTGTTTTCGTTTTCCAAGCTGCATGAGCGCGATAAGACTCATGTTTCGTCTGTAATCCACTTCTGCCCATTGCTCCTGGAGCATCCGTCTTGAAAAGACTTTGCGCTTGTTAAAGAAGCGGTAATACACGGAATCTTCCTGGAGAGAATAATAAAAGTGCCGGGATTCAAACTCGTCCGAGGGCTGAAGGGGCCTGACTTCCAGACTTTTGCCGCCGGGCAGATCCATATTGTACTTGTAGGCATCCAAAAAGATCAGGTCCTGGCTTGTAGGAGGCAACTGGTCTCCAAATATGTAATGGCGTTGTTTTGCTTGTTCGATAAGTTCCTGCCTGAATTTGGGATGGGCAATCTGGGCCAACTCCATGACCCTTTGAGAGATGCTTTTGCGCCGTATTTCGGCTATCCCATATTCGGTAACAATAATGTCAATATCACCGCGGGTGGTTGCCACACCTGCGCCTTCACTCAGATGCGGTACGATCCTGGAGACCTCTCCGTTCTGGGCAGTT
>JAKSAU010001085.1 GCA_022361535.1 Desulfobacterales bacterium | reverse complement strand
GAAAAATCTTTTGTGCTGTATCTTTTATCTCCTGGAACGCCAGGGCAAAATTGTTAAAGTCGTTTTTTTGTTTGAAGGTATTGGAGGAAAGGTTGGATTGGCTTTTTTTCGACAGGCCTTCGATAGAGGCTTCCTGGCCACGGGGTGCGCCTTGAGGTTCCATGATGGTTTCCCGGTTGTCCAGGGTAAAATCAGGAAACACAATAGCCAGCTCTTGCTGGCTCAGGCGCGATGCTAACATCGTATGGAGCGAATCCCGTGTAATTCCGTCAGCAAAAGAATAAGCCACATATCCCATGATGGAAATCGCATCCAGCCGGGTAAAAGGCTCGGGTGTGACGCCAAGTAATTTAAACTCAACAGGCAGTGGAGCTGTTTTAGCAAAGTGGTTTACCCCGTCTAAAAAGTCATCCAGAAAGCCCAACGCATCCTGGTTGATTTTATCCTCCTCTGCCAGGTACTCTTGAGCCCTGTGCCGAAGCATGAGTGTGCGGAATTTTTTATCTACATCAAGAAGTTTGGGGCCTAAAATTTCAGCTAACTCCCCTTTGGACAGGCGGCGTTGGAGTTCCATCTGAAAGAGCCGGTCCTGGGCCAGAGTATACCCTAATGCAAAATAAGCGTCTTTACCGGATTGGGCAAGAATGTGGGGAATACCCCACTGGTCCCTTATGATCTGAACTTCTTTTTCCAGACCGGGACAGGTAAGCCGTCCGTCTATCCGGGGTTTTTGATAATCTAGATAAAGCCAGATGCCGCCTGTGACAAGAATACCGAGTGCAGCAAGAATCAGAACTGAAAACGAGAAAAACCGGAGAATCTGCTTCATGGGAACTCCTTTGTCTGCGAGAAGGGGTTAATTTGCATTCATTAATTTATTTCGGTGTTGTTTTACACCATAATGACATGTTTAACAATCCTCTAATAATTTTGAACAGGTATTGAATGATGATCACAGATTTTCAATTGCCTGGCAGATCGGGTCCATTTTATCCTGTGAAATATTTAGAGGTTGTCCTTTTAGAGTGCTTGTAAAAAGGTCATGAACATGAGGGATTCTGCCAAGGATTGTAAGGTCATCCAATTCTTTTTCAATGTCTGGTAAGGTTGCCTCATCAATTTGGTTGAGTATGACAGAAAGGTCAAGGCCTGCTTCTTTGGCAAGTTCGGCCATGCGTCCGGCAAGAGTGATGGATTCAAAGGAGGGTGCCACCACGGAAAGGACATGGTCACAAAGCCCGTCAAGCCTTCGGCCGAAATGCTCCAGCCCCGCTGCGGTATCCACAAGAACCAGATCTTTTTCACCCAAAGACAGGGCCGGTAAAAACAGACGGAAAAGGTTGCCCATGGGGCAGGCGCATCCTTCTCCAAAATGATGGATTTTCCCAATTGAGAGTATCTGTATCTGGCCCGATACGGCCAGACAGTCTTTTAACAGATTGTTCTGTTTCAGGCTGTCCAATGTGAGGCCGGCAGGGAACAT
This sequence comes from Desulfobacterales bacterium, assembly GCA_022361535.1. The sequence goes on along the minus strand of JAKSAU010001085.1, from coordinate 6,155 downwards.
GGGAGGCGGTGCACCAAGACCTGCTCCGGCAGCCTTTTTGCGGGCCTGGAAACCCTTTTTCCCGCCAAGGGCATCCATCATCGGTTTTGGCAAGTCAGTGCCAATCATTTTATAAAGACCGATATTGGATTCGTCCGCATCCACTACCAATACATTTTTACCCCGTTCTTCAAGTGCTTTTGCCAGAAGGGCCGTGACTGTACTTTTGCCGCTGCCTCCTTTACCACAGATCATCAGCTTCATGTCTACCTCCGCATTGGGTTTGAAAAAATCTGTAGCATAAATGGGCAGATGATGGAAGCCTGTTCAAGGTCTGTGTCAGTGATAACACAACTTAGTTCTGAAAATTAGGTGTAACGGGCAATGGAAAGCTATTTTGAGAAGTGCTTCTATGAAAAGGCAGTCATATAACCGAGACTAACCGAACTATTTTAACATATTCTTCATATAATGATCTTTCATTTTTAAATGAGGGTATCCCTTCTGGAGAACATGAACTGCATGAACAATTAATAGGGCATATTTTTTTATTTGTTTCCAGCCCTCCCAATAATTCTGCTTCCATGTACAGACCGAAGAGACTGTCAGATTCATCACCGAAATTTTCCTCCAACTCAATTAGCCGGTAAAGGCCCGGGTTGTCCCCACCTTCTGTTGTGACGGCATCAGCATAAATGATGAAATGTGCCTGGTCAAAGCCGTTGAGGTTGCCGGCCTTTTCCATAAACGCATCAAGGTCATTTCCCTGGAGTTTCCCCATAACAGAAAATAGCTCGGGCAAGGGACGCTGGGTACCATTATAGATGGACAATTTTTCTGCCACGCTGATAAAAGCCTCCATTTGTACGGCATCCAGAGAGTCCATGCTTTCCACCATTCGTTCCATGTTTCCTCCTCTGCCTGTTAACCCCAGGAACAAGTCGTCATCAAGTATGGATTTGAGAAACACATATTCTTGGGCATTGTTCTCCTCAGTCTCCAGTGCCTCCCGTTCCATCCGGATAAATTCACCTCTTTCATCGCTGTCCTTTACCTCATCGAGAAAACTGGCAAGGCCTTGAGCCTTGTTTGCAGCCGTATATAGGAAATCCTCCAGCTCTTCTCCTTTCAGATCTCGGGTCATTGTGATTAGACTTTCTGAAACGGAACTGTCGATAGAAGCGGCATAGAGGAAGTGACTTTTTGGGAGACCGTCCAGTTCCAAAGCGGCTTCGGTTAGTTCCAAAGCGTCCGAATCAGGGGTTTCCAATGCCCGGAGATAGTTAGAAAGGTCTGCTCCTGAAAGGCCAACGGTGAATCCAAGTATGTATGGTCGGCTCTCTTCAGCAGTTCTTTCTATCAGATGGATAAGACCGTCTAAATACTCTCCGGAATTCAACGCGGACAAAAGAAAGTTATTGGCCTGTGTGGTTCCAGGGCCAAGGGTTTCGAGTACTGTTGCCAGGCGGTGGGCGGAGGCATCGTAGACATCTTGGTTTGCGGCAATTTTTAGAAATGCGCCTCTGCCTTCGCCATTCAATTTTTCAGAGAAGTCCATAAGATCCTTCAGTCCCATTGCATTACCTTGGACCGCGAGAATCAAATTCTCCAGTTCCGTATCCCCACTCTTGGCAAGTTCTGCTGTAAAAGCCAGGAATCGGTTCTGCTCTTCACCGCCCAGATCCCTTGCCAGGAAGATAAGGTGGCCGATTCCATCTCCGGCGAATGCCGCGGCTTCAAGAAAACTTGCCAAATCTTGGCCTCTGAAATTCTGTGTTGCGTTTATCAGTTCATTCAAGTCTTTTCCGGCACCTGCGGCAGCCGCAAGAAAATTATGAAGGTTTGTCTCATCGCTCTCCTTTTCCAGAGTAGTTACTGTATTCACAAGATTGTCTGCTATAAACGGGGATGCACCTGCAGCACTGACAAAATCTTTCAAGCTCTTTATAGCATCTCGTTCTCTGGATTGCCCAATCCTGTCTGCTGTTTCCAGAAATTTTGTCAGACTCTCTCCGCTCAGCCCTTTGACCGCGTTTGCCAAGTCCAGAGTTGAAGACCCCGGCCCCATGCGGGCGCCGGCTTCAAGAAAACGTGAGCGGTTCTCCCCATCAAGACGCATGCCTTGTTCAATAAACCCTTGGAATTCTAAATAAAAAGACCGGGAGCCAAGATCCAGAAAATTTTTCCGTTCTTCCGGGTTCAGGTCAACCAACCACTGATGAAAAGAAATTGAGGACTGGCCAGCGCTATTAGGTTGGTAATATATGTCTCTCAATTGTTCCAGCTCTTCGGCAGAAAAATTAGAATTAGGGATATAGATATTTTCGATGTCAACCACATAGGCAGGTGTCGATAAAGATGATTCCTTATGCTGCTGTCTGATATCAGTAACAATAGTTGACAGTTTATCGGAAATATAATTGACAGACTGAGGATAGACGCTGCTGAGTTGAAGATGAATACCCATTGGAACCTCCTTTAAACGGACCGAAGATGATGAAGTTGAAATACCATCGATAAAATTATCGACCGGGCTCGGAAGTATCTTTAGGCCGCCTGAATATTTCAAGGGAGGGGGTCTTCTTTTTGCCAATAACAGTATGAAGGATGATGGGAAAGTGGATCATATTTGGAACGTAGCCCCAGAGTTCCAATAAGGAAGGGGATATTAAACTCAGAATAGTTTGGAATTAATAGAATGATAAGAGTTTGAACAATAAATAATACTTTCTATGTTTAATCTTTAATTGATTCAATTCATTATTGCTCCTCTTTCCTACATGAATATTTAGTTATCAAGAACGTCTCGAAGAGTTTTGAATAGCTTTGGCAAAGAAACCGGTTTCATAATATATCCGGTTATTCCTAATTCTTTCGCTTTAACTTCATCAATCAGTGAGCTGTGGCCGGTGCAGATAATAATTGGAATGTCGGTTCTGATTTCACGCATCTTTTTTGCAAGTTCCACACCATTCATTTTCGGCATGGTCACATCACTTATTACCACATCGAAATCAAGTGGTGAGTCTCGAAACAGATCCAAGGCTTCTAAGGGATTTGTATGTCCTTGAACTCTGTACCCACTCTTTTTTAACATCGCTATACCGGTAGTGACGATATCCTCTTCATCATCAATAAAAAGAATGGATTCACTTCCTGAAGTCTCGAAACCTGTTTCAGATATCTCCGGATCAGGCTGATAGTTTACTTCTGTGACGGGAAATACAAGGGTAAATGCAGTACCTTTCCCCAAAACGCTATCAACAACGATAGCACCATTGTGGTTTTTAACAATACCATGCACAACTGCCAGCCCCATACCAGTGCCCTGGTCAACAGCCTTGGTGGTAAAATAGGGATCAAATATTTTATTTAAGGTTCCTTTATCTATCCCCGATCCATTATCTGTTACTTTGAGCCGTACATATGGTCCACCGTTAAGATGGGAAAACCGCTCGTCAGACTTCTCGTTTAATTGCACGACATCCATACTGATACCAAGAATACCATCTTCTTTTGCCATGGCATAAACCGCGTTGGTGCATAGATTAATAATAATCTGATGGATCTGCGTTTTATCTGCTAAAATTGGTATAATTTCTGATGGAATGTTTCTGTGGACTTCGATACTTGATGGTATGGAAGATCTTATCAATTGGATGGATTCATTAACCACTAAAGTAATATCGATCGGCTTTTGTTGCTGCTCTGATTTCCGGCTAAAACTGAGAAGTTGCTGAACCACCTCTTTGGCTCGTAGACTCGCTTCTTTTATTTTTTTTATACTATCAAAGGCAGGATTCGAATCAGGTATGTCATCAGTTGCCAGTTCGGCATTCCCAATGATTATCCCTAAAATATTATTGAATTCATGAGCAATACCACCTGCCATAGTTCCTATAGCTTCCATTTTCTGGGATTGCCGTAGCTGCTCTTCCATGATCCTGCGGTTACTAATTTGGGCTTCTAATTCTGCATTGGTTTTGCTTAGTTTGATGGTTCTTTTTTTGACTTTTTCTTCCAGGGTATGAATAAGATTCTGCATTTGTCTGGCCATGAAGTTAAACGTTCTTTCAAGCTGACCAAGTTCGTCCTGATACCCTTCTGAAACAACTGTCTCAAGATTTCCGTTTTTCAATTTTTCAGCTGAATAGGTCAATTTAAGGATTCTATAGGTGATATTCTTGTGAAGCAGGTAGGCAATGACACAGGAAATTATCAGCCCGATAATCAACACTGAAATAACTATAAAAACGCTGATTTTGTATGTTTTTGCTATTTTTTGCTCAGATTTTCTAACATCCTCTTTTGCAAGTTGAACAAGTTTTTCTGAAATCTGGCCAGCTGAATTCTGCTGCAGTATAAAATCTTTAAATTTTGAATTAATGGTCACATCAGTATCCAGAATCTCATCGGCAATAGTTTTAATCTGTTTTAAAAGTTCTAAAGCTTTATTTTTTTCTTCAAAGTTTAAGTTTGAAGAACTGATCATATTATTTAACTCAAAAGCCTTATTAAAAGCAGACTGCATAACATGGCGTTCCCGGTTTAACCTGTGCCGATAAATAAAATGCTCCATTTTATCAAAGGTCCCAAACAGATAATTTGACGGGCTTATGATCTCCTTCAAATTAATCATAACCTTATTCAACCGGTTCTCCAGTCCACTTTCTGAGGCAGCAAGCCGGTTTACCAACTCAATTGACTCTACGGATGTATTGGCAAATCGTTTAGCGGAGGAAAGATAAAGATTCAGATCAACATTGCTCTTCTTAAATGACTGGCTGACCCCTGGTTGTTTTAAAATATACCGTAATGTATTGCTTATTTTAACTGCATTCGAAGTTTCACGACTTGCGGATTGGGCATATAGACGATAGGCTTTTTTGAGGCCAATTCTTGGATAATATACGAAAAACTGTGAATGGTTGTGACGGGCCTTTTCCATTCGCCAGTCCATTTCTAAAATCAGTGCCTGAATTCGTGTGCTGAGCTGAATGGATTGTTTTGCCATCCTTACATAATGCAGAGAGAAAAATCCTGTCAATGCAGCCAAAATAATGAGCATAATCAACAAGCCTATGCCTAAGCTGAATTTGACTGTGATAGATGTATCTTTTCGAAAAGGAAAACGGCTGCTCATTCAAATGCCTTTATTCTGAAGGTGAAAAAGTAAATTGAACATTAGATTTAAGCCCTTCTAATCCTTTTGATTCGTCCTGAAATCGAAGAATATTAAACACCGGTCGCGCACAGTCTCCAAACTCATCACAGGTCAACGAGCCTGTGGCTCCTTGGAAGTTCTTTGTAGCATACATTGTTTTTCTTAATGTGCTGCGACCAATATAAACCGTTCCATCAGTTTCTTTTTGGGCAGCTTTTTCAATGGCCTCAAACAAGATTAAAGCTGCATCATAGCCACTGATGAAATAAAATACAGATGGAGCATGCTGATATTTTGCCTGATATTTTTTCTCAAGCTCCTCGACTTTTTCTCCCTTATAACTAGCCGGTCCGACAAAATACATACCTACACCTTTGTCTCCAACCGCCGATAAAAAAGATTCATCAATAAGAGCACCATCGCTCATTAAAACAACATTATCCAAACTATCCATACTTCTGGCCTGAAGAAGGATATGATTTCCTTCTGGCTGAAAAAGGGGAAAAAATATTAACTCGGCTTCTGAATTGGCCACAGCGGTTAACACCGGCTTCATTTGGACATCGCCTTTATTAATAGAGGTTTTCAGTACAACTTGACCGCCAAGTTCAGTAAACGACTTATTAAATCCATCTGTGAGGCCACGGGTGTATATGTCACCATCATTGATGGTTGCGGCTTTTCTGATTCCAAGTTTTTCATAGGCGAAAGTAGCAGCTGCTTTCCCAGATTTTTCTTCATTCATTGCAGTTCTGAAATACCCTTCCTGCCAATTGGGAGCCTTATTCCCTGCAATACTAGTTAAAAACGGGGCACTGTTATTACCTGATATCATTGTCAGACCGGCATCTGACATCACTTCTGCAGAAGTAGCTGCGGCTCCGGAACAGGTTGTGCCAAATATAGCAACATGCTTAGGGTCAGCAATAATCTTTAAAGCGGCATTCGCTCCACCTTCAGCCGTACAGCCAGTATCTTCAACCTGAATCTCTACTGAACGATTTAATATTTT
>JAKSAU010000394.1 GCA_022361535.1 Desulfobacterales bacterium | reverse complement strand
TGCAGAATGAACCCCAGATCCGAAGCCTGCATGCCGCGGATCAAGGTGCCACGATCCATCACGCTCGCCAGATTCTCGAGTCCCTCGGAGAACCTCACGCCATCCACGGCGGTCTCTTGGCACCCCTGTCAGTTTGTTTGTGGCAAACCAGGATCAGCGACCCGGAGATTATGCAGACATGGCAGATATTCCAAGGCCGTCCCATGCTGATTTTACCTATCAGTCTAAGTATGGCATTCGGGCCTCCAGCGGCGGCGGCCGTTCTTCTGCCAGGGAAACCATTGGCCGGGTAAGTGGCGGGGCTATTGCAGAGAAGATTTTAAAATTGGCTTTAAATATAGATATTATAGCCTGGGTCAGTCAAGTGGGAACAATAGATTCGTTGGACCCGGACATGGATTCCTTGACCCGGAAAGATGTAGATGCCCACATTATACGATGTCCGGATGCTAAAGTTGCAAACGCCATGGAAGAGGCGGTTGTGCAAGCCAAAACTGATAAGGATTCTTTAGGTGGTGTGGTCTCCTGTCTATGCAGAAATGTTCCGTCAGGACTTGGGGAACCGGTCTTTGATAAACTGGAAGCTATGCTGGCTCACGCAATGCTTTCTATTCCAGCCACCAAAGGATTTGAAATCGGGTCCGGATTTTCAGGCACCCGAATCCGAGGTTCAGTCCATAATGATCCTTTTGTACATAAAAAAAACAGGCTGGGTACAAAAACCAATTTTAGTGGTGGTATCCAGGGCGGGATATCCAACGGCGAACCCATTGTTTTCAAGGTCGCATTTAAACCTCCGGCTACAATCGGCCTGCCTCAGAAAACCGCAGATTTTAATGGCAAAGACACTATTCTTGAAGCCAAGGGGCGCCATGATCCTTGTGTTGTGGCAAGGGCTGTACCTATTGTAGAGAGCATGGCGGCTTTGGTGCTTGCTGATGCGTTTTTGCGGCAAAAGGCCAGGTCGGGCGCTGTTGGTCTTTTGAAATAATTTCCTTTAAAATCAGTTTTTTATGGCCGTATAATCAGTTTTAAGGTATGATATGCCCCAAGATTTAAAAGGGGGCGGAAATGATACGGGGTCTGGTGTGCCATAGCCTGACTTTTTCCCGTCTGGCCGTCCTGGTTGTTGTGTGTTTTTCTATCGTTTTGCCTTCCATTAGTTTTACCCAGGACTGGTCAAAGGAACAAAAGGTTACTGCAGTTAACCTTGCTGGAATCGCAGGGGTGACTGCATGGGGAATTGCGAATTGGGATTACTTTGGGAATTCACCTAAAAGTGCAGATGAGGGGTGGTTCTCAAAAGATACCCCAGAAGGCGGGGCAGACAAATGGGCTCATTTTTATTTTTCCTATACCCTTTCCCACATCCTTGCCGGCACCTATGACAATTGGGGATATGACAGGAACAGAGCAGCATTGCTTGGCTCTCTATCTTCATTTGGTATCATGGGATATATGGAATTTGGAGATTCTTTTTCCAATTATGGATTCTCCAAAGAAGATTTTGCCATGAATATGTTCGGATGTGCAGCCGGCTTCCTGCTCTACCGTTATCCAAGCATTGCTAAAAAGATCGATTTTCGAATTGAGTATATTCCAAGATTCGACGATGCTGACCTGGTAAGCGATTATGAGCATATGAAATTTTTAATGGCTGTCAAACCAGCCGGGTTCAATGCTTTTCGAAAAAGCCGCTTGCGTCCCTTTGAACTTCAGTTAGGGTATTATGCCAGGGGGTACCCTGATGATTTGGATAAAGAGCGAAATATCTATTTTGGGGTGGGACTGAGCCTGCCGTATATCTTCTCACGGTTTTCCATGAAGAAAACTGCCAAGGTGTTTAACTATTACCAGTTGCCTTATACTTATATGAGTTATGACCGTGATTTGAATTGAAATAAACAAGAATCAAAATTTATGGTTTGATATACTCGGAAAATTCCTGGAGTGCCAGGTTAATCGGAATGGCAAACCCCAGCCCTTCAAATTTATGAGTCAGCTTTTTCATGGTGTTGATACCAATGACATGGCCTGCTTCATTGATCAGCGGCCCGCCGGAATTTCCAGGATAAATATCTGCATCAGTCTTGATATAGCCCCTTTCCATGCCGGATACAATACCGGCAGAGGCCGAATCCTGAAGGCCGATGGGGCTGCCGATGGCAAAAACAGGCATACCCTGGCGGACACCTGACAAGTGCTGCGGATTAAGGAAAGGGGTAACAAAACGATCCAGTTTGAGAAGGGCCAGATCGTATTCCCGGCTTTCTATCACAAGGTATACCGTGTGCTTGGAACCATCTTTCAGAATTGCGGTGAAATGTCTGGCTGAATTTGCCGAATTGGTTTGGCGGTTAAAATCAGACTTTTGTCTTTCATAATCAGATTTTTTACTATTGAATTCACTTAAGTTCTTTTCATACCGGCGTTTTCGGTTTTGATAATCCTGTTGAGCAACATTGTATTTTGCCTGCTCGGCTTTTTTGAGGGACTGATTTTTCAAAGAATCGATATAGTCGCTATACTTTATCAGTGTGTTTTTAATTCTTTCCAGTTGCTCTTTTTCCTGGGCAAAATAGGTTCTGTACTCAGCGAACTTTTGATCAGCCTCTTCAAAGTTCCGCTGTTGCTGGGCAGTGTTTTCAGCACTACCGCGGATTACATGTTTATTGGTAATGATGTATCCGGATTTGGATATGAAAAAGCCCGACCCTGATCCTGCGCCTGACCTAATGGTCATAACCGCAAGAGAGGCGGTCTCCACTTGGTTTTGTGGTTTGAATTTGGTTTTCATTTTGGCAGCAAGATCTGACGATCCGGTATCTGATGATGCGTCAACTCTACCGCTTAGGGTTTCAAGAGTTTGTTGTCCTGCTGGTGGTGTGTCTGTGAAAATCCAGTTCCCGCTTTCATCCTTGTATTTGTAGATTTTGGCATAGCAGAAATCAGTGGCCGGGAACATGAACAGTAAAGCAATTATAAGAAGTAAGATCTTTTTCATAATATATCCAATCTGTTTTTTGCAAATAACCATAACCGTCGGAGAAAGTCAAACCTGCTGGTATGACAGGGTTTATAACAGTTCTTAAAATAACTTTTTTGTGGCTTGTTGGCGCTATTATATTTGGCACTTAGGCATGTTTGTCCCGGAAAAAGGCATCAGGCGTATTTTTGGAAAAAATATGGCAGCCGTTTCCGGGATAAACATGCCGGTATTTGTATACATGACTACTCTGGATATATGCTTCCGGTTGAATCTTCCCGTTCCTTGAATTTAAGCCAAAAACTTTTTTTGAGATAGCGTCTAATAGAACATAGCAAAATTATATCCATAGTTTTCCTATGGGGGTATGGGGCAGGTAGCGGTCCGCAAGCT
>JAKSAU010000846.1 GCA_022361535.1 Desulfobacterales bacterium | reverse complement strand
TGCCCCGGTTACTAAAACGCTTTTGTCTTCAAGATTCATTTAACAAGCTCCGGATGAAGTCTTTTACTGGTTGTTTCCATAAATTCTTGCTCTCTTTTAGCACACATCTTAAAATCTTTCATGCAAACTTAATATCGGCGGATTATATACCGACCTGTAGATAACAGTTGATTCTCTATATTTGAGAATCTGAAAAATGGCATCTAATAATTTTTTACACATTGAAGGTAAAGAATGAGTAAAAAAACACTTGCCCCAAAAATGCAAATAGTCTTTTCAGCACATCAAGCCGGAAAACTTCCACAGCAGAAGCGCTCTCTTTTTTCTGAAAGTAAACCACCTTTAATCAGGTCCGTCACGAGCGTTAAACAAAAAAAGCACTAAAATTGATTGAATTCTGGAACCTGGTTTAGGAAGACAGGTGCTTGGAATTTTACATAACTAAAAGTGGGGTTGTAACTGCCGGCAACGTCCAGGTCAGAGAACCGATATACAAGTACTCAGTTTCAATTATGGAAAAACTTCGAAGATGAGCTATCACCCCATAAACACACCACTTATGAAGAGATTTAAAATACCGTCAGTTCTATCTACCCCTAAACTAAAAAATTGACACTTTTCTACTATAACCCATCTTGTGCCGTTGCCTAAGATACCAATCACTTATCATTGTCTGGCTTTATATTGCCGATAGGCTTCCTGGGCTGCTTCGGTTTCTCCCATTGCCGAATAGCAGTCCCCCATTTTTTTTAAGAAATTCACCTGTTGAGGCATTGTTATAAAGCCCTGTTCAAAAACCTTCAGCGCTTTGTCATAAAGTTGCCCATTTTGCAAATCGTCACCCAGATTATACCATGCTTCAATGTAGGCAGGCTGAATAGCTATTGTTTTTTTCAAATAGACCATTGTCATGTCAAGGTCATTTATTGAATAATATAAATCGGCCATCTTAAAATAAATATCGGCATTTTCCGGCTCGATTTCAGAAAGCTTCTGACACCATTCAAGAGCTTTACCATGTTCCTGATTAGTAGAGTCTCGTTGAATCAGCAATTGATAAAAATTAGACAGGTCTTCTTCTGATACCAGCTCAATTAGCGACTCATTTTTGCTAAAGCTTTCTTCCCAGATTAAAAGCGGGGCAGTATCCGGAATCGACACTTGATTGTTTTCCTGACTCATTGTGCATGATAAGATGTCTTCACGTAAACAATCCTGCATTAAATTTTTCAAATCGGCATGATCCGGAGACACTTGAAGCCCCTTGACAACCATTTTTCTTTTCAGTTCGAGAGTATTGATTTTCTGGGCCCATAATGCATTTTGCATATAAAGATCGCCCCATGATTGTCTCAACTTGTCAATTTTCGTTGCATACACAGCATCAGTTTCAGCTTGCTTAAACCCAAGTTCAGCAGCCTTAAAATTCTCATAATATAAGGCAAGAACAGCACTATAGTATGCCAACTCCGGTTCGTGTATAGCGCTTTTTTCCAAATGCTTGATCAACGGTATGGCCAGAGTCCAATCACCGTATTCTGCATACTCTCTGATAAGTTCCAAGCAGTCTTTTGAATCTTGTGTATTTTCTCTTTTTGTTTCCAATTGCCGACATTTTTTCCAATACGCAGTAAGACTTTCGATCTTATTTAAAAAACTATCCAGAATATCAAGTCTATCATTGTTAAGCTTTTTCATAGACTTTAAACTCCCGACCAACCAAGCCATGTACTGGCTAGGATCGCCGGCAATCTGTCCCAACTGCACACTTTGCCTTTGATTTTCTTGCACAGTTTTCAGTGTAATTTCACTGAACATTTCAAGAACAATCTTTCCGGAAGTTTTATTAACTCCACTAATTATTTCATTAATTTTTTTCTTTAATTTAGATGGCAACTGGGAAAAACTTTTTGGTCGATTGCTGCGCTTGACCATACGGTTTATTTCTGGCTGGATTATGCGATATGTTTGATCTATGGACTTGATCTTTCGCTTCAAACTCGTCAGTTCACCTTTGACCTGTGAAAAGAGTTTATCGAATTTATCCTGCCGAGCAACCATACAAGTGCTTAACTGATCTTGTAGTCCGACACTAATATCGATGCTTTCTGTGCTGTACCGTTCCAATACATCTGTTAACGGCATCACTTCGGTGCCTTTTATGTATGCACCACCGTCAGTGGCATTGATATAATGACCGGGATACTCTTCAATAACATGCTCAAATGTCCTGATTCCGTCTAAAAACACCCGATTGGTTTCCACCTTTTCGGAATAGTTACCCGGAACAGGAATAAGAGGTTCATCTTCATCACCACCAAAGCGAACCGGCCCATTAGATGAGATTACTGCTCCGGCGGCGTGACTTTGGCATTCCGATTCAAAACATAAATCCTGGCCCACTAGAACAATAGGGGAACATCCCATGACTATTGCTGCAAAAAGATTCATATCTGCGACCTGGTTACCCCTGGTCATTACCAAAGAACCTCCAAGCTGTTTGTTTAGCCAATTATCCATGTATGTTTGTGTAAAGGCCCAGCATATTTTACCTGGTGGAAACCGTTTTGAAACAAGCGGGGTAACCGTACCTCCACAAATTAAAACCGTTTGATCGAGTTTTGAAATATAGGCAGAGGCTTTCTCAAAAATTATGTCATGGAAATCCAGGGCACCAACAAAATGTGGCATGATGCCAGCTTCGAGCAATACCGGCACTGCAGCATCAACTGCAAAAATCAACCCACGGCCTTGGACCCGCTTTAACTCAGCCACACTCTTGTTTAACGAAGGGCCGGCGGAGACGAGATATGCCGGAACCCCCTTGAAATAGTCTTTTAAATCTTCCAGTGTATTCGTATACCGCATCAAAGAAAGATTTTGCATT
>JAKSAU010000102.1 GCA_022361535.1 Desulfobacterales bacterium | reverse complement strand
TTTAGCAGATTGTATGCTGAAAAATGGTATCATCGATGACGATTATATTTTCAAAATAAAATAATGCTTTTGAAGACGCTTTGAGCGACCTTGGCACCAATGTAGGGCTCAGTTTGTTTTTAATTATTTGACATTCATTTCGACCGGGAATAGACTGACTGAGAACCTGAACCTCCCGCTACCGTAGTATCTGCTTTTAATAAAATTTTATATTGTGTTCGTAACCTGTTTGATCCCGCACGCGTGTATTATACCTGTTACCCAAACCTTACGAAATTATAAAGGAAAGAGGGCAGCATGAAATGCCAGAAGTGTCGATTTCAAAACCCCGAAGGAGTCAATTTTTGTGGTGAGTGCGGCAATGAATTATTAAAAAAATGTCCAATATGTAATATCCATAACCCACTTACATTTAAATTCTGCCGAGAATGCGGGAATAATTTAATAAAAACAAACTTATCAAGTCGATCCATACGCCAATCGTACACCCCCAAACATCTTACCGATAAAATTCTTTCAGGAAGAAAATCCATTGAGGGCGAACATAAGATTGTAACCGTTCTTTTTGCCGATGTAGAAAAGTACACTTTCCTTTCTGGCAAACTTAACCTTGAAGACGTGCATCAGATTATGGATGATTTTTTTGAAATCCTGACAAATGAGATTCACAACTACGAAGGAACGATAAACCAGTTCACCGGAGACGGTGTTATGGCTCTCTTCGGAGCGCCAATTGCCCATGAAGACCATGCCGAAAGAGCTTGCAGAGCAGCTTTGGCTATTAAGAAATCTATACATGAGTATGGTAAGAAAGTAGAACAAGAGTACGAAATTCCATTCAAGATAAGAGTCGGATTGAACTCAGGCCCAGTAATTGTAGGTACTATTGGTGATGATCTTAGAATGGACTACACTGCCATAGGGGATACTACGAATTTAAGCCATAGGCTTGAGACTCTTGCTCGACCAGGGAGTATCGTCATATCTAAAAACACCCATAATATAGTTTGTGATTTTTTCAGAACTAAAAACCTGGGTAAGGTAGAGGTTAAAGGTAAAACAGAACCTCAGGAAATTTTCGAACTGGTTGAAACAGGGAATTTTGAAACCCGTATAGAAGCAGGTATGGCAAAAGGTCTCACACAATTTGTAGGTAGGCTCAATTCTATGGGAACCCTTTTGACTGCCTGTAAAAAGGCTAAATCAGGAAAAGGTCAGATAGTAGGCGTGGTTGGAGAGGCTGGGTTAGGCAAGTCCAGACTGGTTTTTGAACTGGGCAACTTGTTGGCAACAAAGGAATGTTGTTTTTTCAAAGGCCATTGTATCCAATACGGAAGATCGATTTCGTACTTGGCCATCCTGGATGTGTTACGAAATATTTTTAATATCAACAAAAGCGATGAGAAGCATCTTATAAAAGAAAAGATATCAAAAAAAATTCATGCGATAGATGAGAAATTAAAAACGGCAATTCCAGCCTGCCAGTATCTGTTTTCGACAGCAGTGGATGACAGTGATTTTAACGCCCTTGGCCCTAAAAAGAGAAAAGAAAATATATTTGAATCGCTTCGAAACCTGCTGATTAGGTTAAGCGAGGACCACTATCTGGTTTTATGCGTCGAAGATCTGCATTGGGTAGACCGGGCAACAGAGGAATTCATAAATTATCTGATCGGTTGGCTGGGTGCGTCGCCTATATTGCTGATCCTAAGTTATCGGCCAGAATATACACATACTTGGGGCAGCAGATCCTACTATACTCAAATAGGCCTTACAGAGTTGGGCGAGACCTCAAGTACGATGATGGTTAAAGCGCTTTTTGAAAATCGGGAAATTGACGAGAGTTTAATGCGTCTCATACATACACAGGCATCCGGTAACCCTCTTTATCTGGAAGAATATATACATACGTTAAAAGAACAAGATCTCATCACAAAGAGACATGAAAAATATTGTTTAGAATCTGCTGGTTCTAATTTACACCTGCCTGACACGATTCAGGGGATCATTGCAGCCCGAATCGATCGACTGGAAAGCCCCCTCAAAAGGACGGTCCAATTGGCCTCTGTTATTGGCTTAGAGTTTTCATACGCAATTCTTAAATTTATTACGGCCCCCACAGAAGATCTAAAAACAAATCTATTTCATCTCCAGCAACTTGAATTTGTATACGAGAAAAAAATTCTTCCTGAGTTGGAGTATTATTTCAAACATACGTTAATAAAAGATGTGGCTTACACAAGCCTTATTCTAAAAAAGAAGAAAACCCTTCACCGCAGCGTAGGGCATGCAATTGAAGAGTTATATCCCGATCGGCTGGAAGAGTTTTACGAGATTCTGACCTACCACTACTTTGAAAGCGGAGATTATAAAAAAGCATGTCATTACGCCAAACTGGCAGGTGACAAGGCTGAAGACCAGTATTCCCATGAGGAAGCATACAATTTTTACAAGCAAGCAATCACCCTATACGGCAAACAACCTCAAGCAAATGATAATGAAAGACAACTCATTGAAACCTTTTACGCTTTGTTTGAACCGATGGCCTATCTGGGATACCCAAAAGGTTCATACGAGTTGATCCAGCAGTTTGAGAGGCTGGCTAAAAAAACGAATAATGATGCATATCAAGCAAGAGCCTGCAGCGCCATGGCCTCTTTTTATTCCTATCACGGAAATCCGACACTCGGAATTGAATATGCAGAGCAAGCCTTTAACCATGCTTTAAACAGTAAAGATATCGAAAGGATGGTTCCCATTGCAGTTGATCTGGTTGTCTCTTACCAATTAACCGGCTTTTTTTCCAGAATTGTGAACATTGCCCCGGATATCATTGCAATGCTGGAGGAGGAGGGGCGAGAAACCGAATTTTTTTCATGGGGAGGCAATCCGTATTCTCTTTTGTGCGGATACTGTGGTTTCAGCTATGGATATCTCGGTGATTTTAATGCCGGTGATTCCTATTTAAGAAAGGGACAAGATAATGCCTATAAGGTAGGGGATTTGCAAACGCTTGCCTCGATTGGGATTCACTATGGCAATTTTTTGTTGATAAAAGGGGATTGGGGGCTTGCTGTCGAGCACTTTCAGGAAAGTATAAAACATAGTGCTAAGTTACAATATAGTATTTGGTCTGCACTTGCATGGAGCGGGTATGGTATAGCATGTTCGCATTTGGGGGATTTAAAGTCCGGGAAGAAGTATATCGAGAAAGGCTTAAAGCTGCATCGTGAAAGCGGGGTTGAAACCTATTTGTTTATCCCTCACTTAAATTTGGGTAAAATATCCCTTGAGTCTGGCAATCTTAACCAAGCAAAAAGGTATGCAAAGGATGCTTTACAAATGGCTCAACAAAACAATGAAAAGGCGAGCGAAGGACAATCTTGGACACTGCTTGGCAGAATACATGGCAAAACAACTCCCCCTGATATTGAAACTGCACAAGCCTATATTCTCAAAAGTATGGATATTTTTCGTGAATTAGGAGCAAGACCTTATTATTTTATCAGCCAGTATTTAATAGGAGAGATTCTATTAGAATTTGGAGATAAGCCGACAGCTATTGAACATTTAAAAGAATCTGCCCACATGTTCAAAAAAATGGATATGGTATATTGGTTGGATAAAACGACTTCACTTCTAAGCCAAACTGAGCCCTAAAATAAAATATTTGCTATACTCCATTAAACAGGATTGATCTTAGCAAGGTAAGATAAAAAACTGTCAAACCCAATAAGTTGTTCAGTATGTCTTTTTCAATTCTCACAAACCGATTTTAAATCTTTTGCATTTACTCCGCTGTGTCCACGGTCATATCCAGAGCCCATATCAAGGATCCACCTTTCAATATCCTGGTATACTTTCTTTGCCTGCAAATCCCTTGTCAGCATGTGATATCCGTCTGGATAAAGTATGAATTGCCATTCTAAATCCTTATTTTTCTGAAGTATCGTCAACATTTCACAGATAGGTTCTTTGGGGATGATTTCATCATGCTCCCCGTAAAGAATCAGGGCGGGAACGGTTAACTTCGAAGACGAGGCTAAGGCCTGATCCATTAGATTACTTAGACCGTAAAGCGTATCGACCCGGGTTTCTTTAATCACCAGTGGATCTTTTCCCAAGGCGTGCAGCATTTGGGTATTGTCTGATGGTGTAATATCCAGACCGTCTGCAGAAACAATCATTCCGGGCAGGGTATGGGCAAAAAGTGAGAGGGAGAACCTTTGATACCAAGGCATGGTCTCTTTTGCCCATACTGCCGGTGCAACAAGGACAATACCTTCATAGTCAACTTGTCCTTCCAGGGATTCAAGCGCTGCCAAAACTACGGCACCACCCATACTGTCACCCAGAAGGAACAGCGGAACCCGGGGATGGTCTTTTTTGATGAGCTGGCTCACAGCAATTACATCTGCTGTAAGAGTCTTGACACCATGCCAATACCCCCTTCCTTTGGTTTCTCCGAAGCCTCTTTGATCATAGGCTATTAGCTTAATTTGTTTTGATTCCAGATAGCCACCCAGGGTGCGGAATGCATTACTGTAATCATTCATGCCATGCAGGGCCAAAACAATTGCCCTGGGCTCTTGCGCTTCGAATGGCAGTTGAAGCAGCGGCAGGCGATACCCATCTTTCATGACGGCTTGATCGCCAATAAGCATTTTTTCATTCGTCTCTTCGGTTTTATGGACAACATAGGGAGAACAGCCTAAAAGCCCCCCCAAAATGGTGATAGCAATAAGCGTTTGCACGTGAATGACAACGGCCTTGGCTTGGTCTTTTAAATTTTTTCCAATTTGATTCTGATTCTTATTTTGGCCTAAATGGAGACCGATTTTATTTTGAATATCAAGCATACTTTTATTGTTGTGACACTCTTTATTTATGGGGTTTAGCTTATAAAACGGCAGCTGACATAATAGCATGAAAGTCCGTCTCTTTCATCACAGGGCTTTGTAAAAGGGTGTTTTTAATTAATGCAATCTGGTTGCTTTTTGTGTATATTAACAGACTTTTTATCAAAAATTTATACATAAGGAATTAAAATGAAAGTTGATTTAGACAAGGTCAGTTATGTTCTTGGACAAAGTATAGGTGGTGATTTTAGAAGACAGGGCTTTGAAATAAATCCCCAAATTTTTGTGGATTCATTCACTGCAGCCTTTAACGGAGAAGAACCCCAGATGCGTGTTGGTGAAATGCAACTCATTATGCAAAACTTTCAAAGAGCAATGCAGGACAAAAAGCAGGCAGAACAGATGGAGGCCGGGAAAAAAAATATTGAAGCCGGAGAAAAATTTCTTGAAGAGAACGGCAAAAAAGAGGGCGTTATAACAACTGAAAGCGGACTTCAGTATAAAGTTATCACTGAAGGAAGCGGGAAAAAACCTGCTGTCACAGATACCGTTGAAACGCATTATGAAGGTAAAACACTTGACGGTAAAATTTTTGACAGCTCATACCAACGTGGAAAAACAACATCTTTCCCGTTGAATGGTGTTATTAAAGGCTGGACAGAAGCGCTTCAACTGATGGCCGAGGGGGCAAAATACGAGCTGTATATCCCATCTGAGCTTGCATATGGTGCAACCGGAAGTGGGGGAACGATTGAACCATATTCTACATTGATTTTTACTGTTGAGCTTATTGCGGTAAAATAACGATTTATCGGGTTCTCCGAATTCCGGGAACAAGAATTCGGAGAACCTGATGGCACCATTTTAATCGTTATCAGGGTCAACAGGTTTTGTGATCTTAGGATCAAAGAGACAGGAAATGTTTCTTTTAAGGATTGATAGAAAATTACCTTGGTTAGAGCATGAGCCACTTGCAATTTCCATGGAGCGGTCAAATGTCAGCATGGCAGTGTCCCAAGCTCCCTGCATGGTGTATATAAGTCCCAAATTGTTTAACAAAACAGCTCGCAGACATTTTTTTTCAAGGCTTTGAGTGATCCAAAAGGCTAATTCCATGTTTGAAATAGCTGTATTAAAATCGCCATCATTTCCAGCAGCCATGGCTCTGAGGGTTAGCGTCTCGACCATCTCCTCTATCTGAGTCTGGTAATCAGATGAGCTAAAGCTGTCATTGCTTTCTTCGGAGTTGTCTTTATAAGGTCCCATGACGCTACACTCAATTATTTGTTTTCTTTACATACAAACAAAATAAAAATGGGTGCATCCATTGTCAAGTTGGACTTGGTTTTGATTTTTCAAACAACCCACTTATTTTACCGGGGTTGTAATCAGAGCCCGCCGAATCTGTTGTCAGTTCTTCTTTACTGTATCCAGCATAAACCCGATCTGCTTATCCTTTTGCTCCCATAAGCTATTGACCCATTCCTGGAAGGATTTTTTAAACTCCTGATCATTGTCATAATCACCTAAGATTTCTGGAGTAACTGCCATTTTTTCAACAGACATTTTTATATGAGACGCTCTTCCACAAAGAAAATCCCAGAAAGTGGGAATACCATTGGGATAGGCGATGGTGACATTAACGATGCTGTCAAAATAATCTCCCATAACACTAAGGACAAAAGCGATACCCCCGGCTTTGGGTTTCAGCAGATGATCAAATGGGGAATCCTGCTTTGTGTGCTTTTGGGAGGTAAACCTGGTACCCTCTACAAAGTTCATAATTGCGATGGGACTGTTTTTAAATTTTTCACAAGCCTTCCTTGTGATTTCCAGATCCTGCCCCTTCAAATGCGGGTTCTTCTTTAAAAACGCTTTGGAGTATCGTTTCATAAATGGGAAGTCAAGCGCCCACCAGGCAAGCCCCATAAGCGGTACCCAGATAAGCTCTTTTTTCAAGAAGAATTTAATATAAGGAACCCTGGATAAAAGATTGGTTTGAAGAACGAAAATATCCACCCAGGATTGGTGATTGGAGATTACCAGGCACCATTCATCTCTTTGTAGTTCATTAAGCCCTGTCAACTCCCAGTTGATGCGGTTAAATAGTTTGAAATTCCAGGCATTCATCCTCACCCACTGATTTGCGATAAGAATGAGAAGTTTGCTGAGTGGGTTCCTTATTTGCTCTATAGGGATAATAAGTTTGATTAAAGCAATAAGCATTAGCGGTATAAATATGATGACGGTATTGGCGATAATCAAGAGCAATGAAAGTGTGCCCTTTAACCAGGCCGGTAAAAAATCAAGCATGCGTGTCCTGTACTTTAATTTATGGTTAGTGCACATTTACAAATGGCAACGCTACCACCGTTTTTTTGGACAGACAATAATGCTATCCGGCAATTGTCCATCGAATTTGTGTGAGCAGTCTATTGTCATACACAAAACAAGGGAAGTTCACAATTTTTTTCGATCCAAGATTTATCCTGCCGACCTAATTTCTATTCAGTTATCAGGTGTGTGGGTATGATTTGATCTAAGATCAACCTATTATCCTATTTTGAACTGCCAGCCAGCATCTCACGGGAAAGTCTTTCCAGGCTTTTGCGAATGGGACTTTCAATAGCTGCTTTTAGAAGAGAGCCGAAAAACATAAACGGTAGTCTTGGTTGAAACTCAATAGAATAATAGAGGTTGGTTTTCTCCTCATCTTGTGAAAACTCCATTCGGCCTTTATGGTTTTTGATTGGGCTGCCCTTGCTGACCACATACTCTACAAGGGAATTGGGTACAAAATCGACAACGGTTTCTTCAAAAGCAGGGAGTGGAAAAGAGCAAATCCGTCTGATAGAACCCACTCCATTATTGTTTTCATCCGGGCTGTCCTTCACCCGCCGGATTTTTGTTGCCAACACGTTTCCAAAGGATTCATGATCCGACAATATGTTGAATATTGTTTCAATTGGTGCATTAAATGATTGCCGTATTTCAATGTGCTGTTTGCGCATGGGTGGCCATCTCTCCTTTTACGGTTCAGGGCAATGATTAAAACGCATTATTTGTTGATAAATCCCATACGTTTGTAGAACTCAGGAGTTTTATCAACATCGTAGGAAGGACACTCTTTAAGAATTTCAATGGTTGCTTTACTTTTCAGCGGCCACTCTTTTGATTTTTTTTCATAAATAAAATCATTACTTAAGTTGGCATAACATGAATATCCTGGTTTACAGAAATTCTTACTTGTTTCTTCCCAGATCTCCTTGATTGGCCGCTCATGGATATTCCCAAAGGAAAGCATGGTAAAGTCGCAAGGGCATATGTTGCCCTGGGAATCAATAAACATATAATTATAACCGGCCCCGCAGCCATAATATTGTTCGCTTTCAAAAAAGTCATAGGCGAAAACGCCTGGATACCCTTTTGTATGAGAGCATTTCTTTTGAATGTCAAAAATGGTTTTAATGTTTTCAGAAGTTAGCCTCTCTTCTGGCTTTGCTGTGAGCTTTCCGCTTAGGATTGGTGATGTAAGCCTCATGTCATTAATCCCCAGATCCTTGAAAAACTCAATCACCTTGAAAATTTCCTCCCTGTTGCCGACCAGTGATTTATCCGGGACAAATGATACCGCGACATAAAACCCTTCATCCTGGAAAAGTCTGATGGCATTCAACGCATACTCATAAATTCC
>JAKSAU010000716.1 GCA_022361535.1 Desulfobacterales bacterium | reverse complement strand
TGATAAAACCTTTGTAATAAAATTTGGCGGAAGCATCATGAAGAATGAGGAAGCCAAAAAAGCCTTTATAAAAGATATCGTATTAATGAAGTTGATAGGCATAAACTTGGTGATTGTTCACGGTGGAGGGCCTAAAATATCTGAAAACCTTAGGGCCTTAGGAATAGAAAGCAGCTTTATAAATGGATTGAGGGTAACGGATAAAGAAACCATGAAGGTTGTTGAAATGGTCTTAGCGGGATATATAAATAAGGAAATAGTTTTCGATATAAATAATCAAGGAGTTAAGGCAATAGGAATAAGCGGTAAGGACGGGAGCTTTATTAAGGCTAAGAAAAAGTATATATATAATAAGGATGAAAGAATCGATATAGGCTTTGTTGGAGAGGTAGAAGAGATAAATGTAGAATTTTTACAGGATTTAATAGACAAGAACTATATTCCAGTTATTGCTCCTACGGGATTTGATAAAGAAGGAAATAGCTATAATATAAATGCTGATTATGTTGCTTCTGCCGTAAGCTTTGCCCTAGGGGCAGAAAAGCTAATACTTCTTACCGACGTAGAGGGGTTATATAGGGACATCAATGATAAGTCTACATTTATTTCCCAGTTAACTAAGGAAGAGACCAAGGAGCTAGTCTCTAAAAAAATAATAAATGGAGGAATGTTACCTAAACTGGAATGCTGCATATCAGCTATAGAAAATGGAACCAAAAGTGTTCATATGATAGATGGCAGAAAGGAACACTGCCTACTACTTGAAATATTTACCGACAAAGGAATCGGAACCATGATAAAGGGAGGAGAATAAGATATGGCAAAAAATCATCTAATGAATTCCTATGCTAGATTCGATGTAGAATTTGAAAGGGGGATTGGAGCAAAGGTATATGATACAAAGGGAAAGGAATATCTGGACTTTGTGGCGGGGGTTGCTGTAAATTCCCTTGGACACTGTCATCCAGCCATTATTAAGGCATTAGATGAACAAAGCAAGAAGT
>JAKSAU010000225.1 GCA_022361535.1 Desulfobacterales bacterium | reverse complement strand
GCGTACCTGTTTGGATGATGAGTTTGATATAAAAGCGTTAAAAAAAGTGCTTGATGAACTGGATCGGGGTGAAATTATCTGGTCTGCTGCCCATACGGCAAAGCCCAGTCCTTTTGCTGCAGCCCTGGCCTGGAACCAGATCAATCAATATATGTACCAGCAGGATCAACCTGCAGCGTCCCGCTCCAATTTAGGAGACAGCCTGATTCAGGAGGTTCTTTTTTCCCCGGAATTGAGGCCGGTTATCCCTAAAAATATAATTGAGGCTTTTGAACTCAAACGCCAGCGGCTTGCAAAAGGATATGGGCCGGACACCCCTGCAGATATGGTTGATTGGGTCCGGGACCGGGTGGCGTTGCCTGAACCGGAATGGGATTCACTGACAAGAGGGTTGGCCGAAGATATTGGACATGATCAGGTGTCTGGTTTATTAGAAATGGCCTGTGATCGGCTGGTGAAAGTTCAGCCCAAAGGCTCCCCTTCTTTTTTTATCGCATCGCTTGAGATGGTTGGAGACATCAAGGCCGGGTGGTATGAACAAAAAGAGCAGCCAGCGATAACAGATATATCGGGGCGTAAAATCGAGACGGTATCCCTGGCCCCGCAGGATGAGACTGCATCAGGTCTTGATCTTTTTTCCCAGTGGCTTTCATTTTACGGCCCCAGGCCCCCTGAATGGTGCGGTAATATCTTGGGGCTGGAACAAGGCTGCCTGGAATCTTACGTCAGTGATTTAACAGACACCCGGACTTTGGTTTCAGGACTGTTGGGTGAGGAAGCAGACACCCAGGAAATTTGCGATGCCCGAAATCTTGACATCCTGATCCGTATGCACAGGGCAAAGCAGCGTCCCGGGTTTGATCCGCTGGATATTGGTATGCTGCCATTACTGCTGGCCCACAGCCAGGGGCTCATACCGGGGGCAGGACAGCCGCAGGAGAGCCTGGACCAGGTTTTTGAACATATTGAACGGCTGTCCTGTATGTCTCTTCCGGCAGGTCTTTGGGAGCGTGAGGTGCTTCCGGCGCGGGTTCGGGATTATCATCCGGCTTTTATGGACAGCCTGCTCCAGGAAGGAGATTGCCTATGGCTTGGAAGACCAAAAGAGACTGTTTTACTCTGTCTTGATCAGGATGTGGATCTTTTGCCGGCAAGAGAAAAAGAGCAGCCTAATACTGAAATAAATCCTGAGGCAGACCCTGGAATCCATCAGACCGGACAATCTTCAGATCAAAAAGCATCCTTGGCAGAAATCGCATGGGAGCGGATTTGCGAACTTCCGGACAGTCTGTACGATTACAATGCTATGAAACAAGTTACCGGCCTGGATGATTCTGATTTAACCACTCTTGTCTGGGAAAAGGTCTGGCAGGGGAAATTGTCGAGCCGCGGGCTTTCTGCCCTGAGAACAGGTATTATGCAGGGATTTAAAATTCCTGATAAGCTTGTCTTGAACCAGGCAGGCCAGCGCACCACCGGACGGGTTGGCCGGCGTGTCAGGGGGCGGGCATATCGTTCGAAACCAAGAGCATCAGCCAATGTGGGACGTGCCTTAACCGGACAATGGTTCAGGCCGGAATTCGCCCATCAGGATATGGATCTTGTAGACCGTGAAGAAATCCTAAAAGACCGGATACGGTTGCTTTTGGACCGGTATGGGGTTTTGTTCAGGGAGTTGCTTGCCAGGGAGATGCCGGGTTTCCGGTGGGCAGACAGTTTTAAAACCCTTTATCTTATGGAACTGGCCGGAGAGGTGTTGGCCGGTTCATTTTTCAAAGACATTCAAGGCCCGCAATTTATTTCCCATGAAGCGTTCCGGCGGCTTAAAGCTGGCCTTGATACAAAAGGCGCTTACTGGATCAATGCAGCAGACCCTGCATCAGCATGTGGACTGGGCTCTTTATCCAAAGGGTTGCCAAAGCGCTTGGCCTCCAACCACTTGGTTTATAAAGGGGCGAAACTGGTCCTGGTATCTATGCGCAAGGGTAAAGAATTGGATATTTTTGTGGACCCGGACGATGAAAATCTGCCTACATATTTTGCACCTCTATCCCATATGCTGACCCGGTCATTTGAT
>JAKSAU010000175.1 GCA_022361535.1 Desulfobacterales bacterium | reverse complement strand
CTGACGAAAGATCTGCGAGTTTTTCAGAATGCCGGTACTATTCGGATATAAACCGGTCAAAAGCGAGTTACGACTTGGGCCACAGAGTGGATACTGACAGTAGGCCCGTTCGAAACGCACACCCCGTTGTGCCAAACGGTCGATATGGGGTGTTTTCACGAAAGGGTGACCGTAACAACCGATGTCGTTATTGAGATCGTCGGAAATGATGAAGAGGACGTTGGGACGTTGTCGAGCAGCCTGAGCACTAAGACCAGATAGTAGAACGAGCGAGACAATCGTGAGCTCTGTTTTGATATTCTTCTTCATGATCTTAATTCCTAACATGGTGTTTACTACATGATACATATATTCAGCCCCTGACTTCGTCAGAGACTGCCACACTTTATTTAGCAATTCTCATTCATTACAGTGTGGCAGTCTTTTGCCGCAGGCAAAGGGCTGTTAAGTAATATTGAACTATCATCTGTTACTGCTTAGGTGCTTGAGATCGAGAACCTGTTTCATGTTCTGTATATTTAAATTGTTTCCCCGCATAGGGATATTGATCGAAGATATCGCCCTGTCCCAGTATGCGAGGATCGCCTTGGGCCCTAAGATCCGCTTCCATCTTAGCTCGTAACTTGTTTTTGGTGTCGGTATAGTTCGGATCGTCGGCTAGATTGACCATGCAATCAGCGTCTTCGCTTACAAGATAGAGTTCCTCCGCTGGACGTTTACCGAAGTTCAACTCGTAATAGGGGTACTCCTCGTCGCCTAGTTCTAAAGCTGTCAAGTAGGACTTCGTGGGCGAACCATCACAGTTACGCCAACCGTACTCCGGATTCCCTACCGGCCAGCGTTCCGGTTTCATATTAAGGACATAGAGAAACTCATGGTTGCGTATCGCGCGTACCGGATAAGCGAGATCGACTCCATCTTCATTGGCACGACCGGTATCGTGACGTTCTTTGCCCAACAGCACATAATTCCGCGTGGGATCGATCTGCCCTGACTCTGGAGATTTTAGAACATCCAGAAAACTCTTACCGGTCATTTGTTCATGCGGCGTTAATCCTACTGCTTCCATAAACGTCGGCGCGACATCAGGAAAACTGATAAAATCATCGATCACCCGCCCCGGCTGCACCACACCCGGCCAATGTACAATGAAGGGCACATGAAATCCTTCCTCATAGATCTGTCCCTTG
>JAKSAU010000035.1 GCA_022361535.1 Desulfobacterales bacterium | reverse complement strand
TGCTCGATCAGGTCCGCAACGTTCTTCGTGTAAAGCACTACAGCTACCGAACAGAATTAGCTTATGTATCATGGGCTAAACGGTACATTCTCTTTCACAATAAAAAGCATCCTAATGATATGGATGCTAGACATATCCAGACCTTCCTAACACATTTGGCTATTGATCGTAATGTTTCTGCCTCCACTCAAAACCAAGCGTTGAATGCAGCTTTAAAGCGAACCGCAGAATGTCGAACAAGGAATTAAGAATGCAGAAGGAAAAGTTATTCGATCTTGAAGATCGAATAATTGATTTTGCTGTTCGTATCATTAAACTGTCAGAGACACTGCCTAATTCACAAACGGGAAAGCATGTTCGTAATCAGATGATTCGCAGTGGTACTTCTCCTGCCCCAAATTATGCAGAAGCACGAAGTGCTGAATCATGCAGTGACTTTATCCATAAGATTAAAATATCGTTAAAAGAATTACGTGAAACAAAGGTGTGGCTTCGAATAATAGAAAAGACCGAGTTAATTAGTTCGCTAACGGAGCTCAAAGCACTTATTCATGAAGCTAATGAATTAATCTCAATTTTGGTGACTAGCGTGAAGACCGCAACAAGAAATCATAAATAGTGAACATTTCGTCATTCGACATTCCTTGTTCGATATTCTTAATTCGTTTTGAATCGATAGACTCCGTCCCCGTGGGTTACAACCCAGTGGTTCGGTAATACGGTGGTACGGTGTGACGGTTATACTGTACCACTGTTATACCGTCATACTGTCACACGGAAAAGGGAGGACTCGCTCTCCCCATTTCCCATTGCTCTCGATTATGTGACTTATTATCCAGAAAGGGGGGGGGATTGTCAATAGCTGGCTTTGCCTGTTAGGGTTCAGGGTTCAGAGTTCAGAGTTCGGAGTTCAGGTATGACGAGGTCTTTGTGTGTATACCTTTGGTTATTTTGTTATCGTTTGCCAGACGTGGCTTTGTGCGTAGCTACGCATTCACATGTGACAAAGCTGTGTGGTGATTGCCTTGGGCAACTCTGAACTCTGAACCCTTCTACCACGATCTATTCAATATCAGGCTGCGACGTAAATCGTGTATTCACCTGTATCCAGCTTGGATCGGTGGTTAGGTTGGGTGGGAGGAATTTTATTTCTTTGCAATGGTTGCGTATGAGGTAGACCTGATCGGTTTCGGCGACGTAGATGATGGTCGGGCCTTGGCGATAAGCGGGGGTGGCAATGAGATTGGGGACACTGGCTACGGTGAGGAATTTGTCTTTGCTTTCCATCCAAGGGAAACGTTGACCGGAGACACGCCGCCATTGAACGATGCTTGTGTCAGTATAGGGGCGGGTGGTGAGAGGTTGTATGTGGTAGCCGTGATAGGGTTGTAACTGATAGCCGTGGCGGGAAGGATTCGTGGGGTCGGCGATGGCTAGTTCGTGGGGGATGAGTTCCATGAGTTTGCCTTTGCGGTCCGAGGCAAAGAAGAGACTGGCTAGGTCTTCACCGTAGTAACGCGGTTTGTCTAGGCGGATATGTTTGAG
>JAKSAU010000584.1 GCA_022361535.1 Desulfobacterales bacterium | reverse complement strand
GATCAGAAGATCCGCCTTTGTATATCCGCTGATGGAAGGGCTTGTGCCAGTACCTGGGGCTGTATGAATACGGACAATGTCCCGTAAAGGAACGGCAAAAAGACCATAAGGGTAATGGGTGCCAAGATGGGCCCGGTTCATGAAAGGCAAGCGTGCCAGGTCGCCTAAAGAAACGATATCCTGGGGAGACAGGTTGTTTTCCAGGAACCGGTTTCGATGAAAGGGTACATTTTTATAGGCACGGTTCAAGGTGCTTTGAAGGCGCTCAAGCTTGAGCTGTTCTTTTTCTTCAACACTGATATCCGGAATCATCATTTCAGGCATATTTATTCCCTCCCATCGTAAAAATCACCGTAGTCCTGACCCAGGTAGGCCCGTTTGACATCATCGTCCACAAGCAGTTCATCAGCACTGCCCTGGAGTACGGTTTTTCCCGTTTCCAACACATAGCCGCGGTCGGCGATTTTTAGTGCGGCACTGGCATTTTGCTCAACCAGCAGGATCGTTGTTCCTTGGGTTCTTAACGTCTTAATGGTATCAAAAATCATATCCACAATTTTGGGGGCCAAACCCATTGACGGTTCATCCAGAACCAAAAGCTTTGGACGTGCCATAAGGGCTCTGCCAATGGCTAACATCTGCTGTTCGCCGCCTGACAGGGTGCCGGCCAACTGGTCAGCGCGTTCCCGCAAAATGGGAAACATATCCAGGACCATTTTAAAATCATCTTCCACTTGGCTTTTCTTGCCCTTGCGATACATGGTATATGCTCCCATCCTCAAATTATCCATGACACTTAAGGGGGAAAAAATCTGGCGGCCTTCTGGTACCATGCTGATTCCAGCCCTTACAATAGCGGGCGGGGACATTCCTTGTAATGATTTGTCGTTAAAATAGATTTCACCGGACCAGTTTTTCATCAGGCCGCAAATGGTAAGGAGCAGGGAGCTTTTCCCGGCCCCGTTGGCGCCGATAATAGAAATCAGCTCTCCTTCTTTGACTGACAGGCTCACTCCGTGGATGGCAACGATACTTCCGTAGCTGCACTTCAGGTTTTTGATTCTCAGCATTTCGGTCTTCCTTTATCCTTGTCCAAGGTAAGCGGCCATAACCGCTTCGTTGTTCTGAATTTCCCTTGGGGTTCCCTGGGCAAGTTTTCTGCCCTGGTCAAGGACGATAATCTTATCGGAGATTCCCATGGCAAGGCTCATATCATGCTCAACCAGCATCATGGTGACTCCTTTTTCTTTAACCTGGCGGATCAACTGGCCTAACCGCTCTGTTTCAACGGCATTGAGTCCGGCTGCAGGTTCATCTAAAAGAAGGAGCAGCGGATCTGAGGCCAGGGCGCGTGCGATTTCCGCTGTTTTCTGCAGGCCTACGGGTAAATCCCCGGCCGCTTTTTTTGCATAATCGCTTAGGCCTGTGAATTCCAGGAGCTCTTCAGCCTTTTCCAGTGCCGCTTTTTCTTCACGCCTCACCCAGGGAAGCCGGGTAACCGCCCCCCAAAACCCGGATTTTGTTCTCACATGCATGCCCACCATTACATTTTCAATGAGTGTCATGGAAGCAAACAGCTCCACATGCTGGAATGTCCTTGCAATGCCTGCTTTCACCAATTGGTGTACTGCCATTTTCCGGGTGTTTTTTCCGTTAAAGATCACGTCTCCTGCATCTGGGGTGTATATCCCTGTAATCATGTTGAAAAGCGTTGTCTTGCCCGCTCCGTTGGGCCCTATGAGTCCACAGACAATTCCAGGTTCAATGGTAAAGGAGATGTCATCCTGGGCTTTGACGCCTCCAAACATTTTGGTTAAGGAATCTACCTTTAAGATATCTTGTGCCTTTTCTGCATCTGTTAAGGCTCTCATGCGCTTTTTTTCCTTGTTCTCAGGTAAATATCCAAAAATCCCCGGGTGAGACCCTGGGGCATAAAGATCATCACAAGCATGAGGACCAGGCCAAAAACAATCATTTCATACTCGGCAAATCCGTGAAGCACCTCGGGTAAAAGAGTTAGCAAAGAGGCCCCTAAAAGCGCTCCCCACACACTTGCCATACCACCGATAACGACCATGGTGACCATTTTTACCGAAACCATGAATCCAAAGGATTCCGGACTGATAAAAAGAACAAAATGCGCATAAAGGAACCCGGCTATAGCGCCTAAGGCAGCAGCAAACATAAAGATCTGAAGTTTGAGGTAATGGGTGTTTACGCCTACCGCAAGAGAGGCGTTCTCACCATCATGAATGGAACGCAGGGCCCGTCCCATTCGGGAGGCCAGTATTCGCCGGCAGATGAGTATGGCAGCAAATACCACACCCCATACCAGGAAAAAATAGTTTTGGCCGGACATAAAAGAAATTGGCCCGGCTTCCAATACTGGGATGCCCACAAATCCTGACGCACCCCCTGTAACCGTACTCCATTCCCGGAATAGGATGTTCACAATCATGCCGAATCCAAGGGTTCCCATACCCAGGTAATAGCCTGACAGGCGAAGGGTGGGAAGGCCTACTACCAGGGCAATTATCACAGCAGCACCAACTGCGCATAAAAGCGCAAGCCAAGGGGAAATACCGTATGTTCCTGAAAGAATCGCCGTCGTATAGGCCCCGATGCCGTAGAACGCTGCATGGCCTAAAGACACCTGACCGGCATAACCCATGAGCATGTTTAATCCCAAAGCCAGCAAGGTGTTGATGCCGATAAAGGTCATGATTTGAAGGTAATACGTATTTTGGGTAAACAGTCCAAGGCCTAAAACGGCGCAGAAAAAGACTGTGTTCTCAATCCAGATTTGTTTCGGGTTGTCTGTCATATTAAAACCGTTTGGCTTCCTTTGCAGAGAAGAGTCCGCCCGGGCGGACATAGAGGATCAGGAGAAGTAGTATAAAAGCAATAGCATCCTTGAGGCCGGAAGAAATAAGGCCTGCGCCCAAAGACTCCAGGACACCCAAAAGAATACCGCCGGCGAAAGCGCCCCAAAGACTGCCGAGGCCGCCGATCATGGCTGCACAAAAACCTTTGAGTCCTAATATGGTTCCCATATCATATGAACTCATGGTGATTGGGGCGATAAAAATGCCTGCAATGGCGCCGCACCCGGTGCTGATGCCAAATGCCAGAATCGCCATCCGTTCGGAAGGGATCCCGGTAAGCCAGGCCGCAGTCTGGTTTACCGCACAGGCCACCATGGCCTTTCCGGTAAGGGTTTTTTTCAGGAAAAAATGAATGCCTGCAGCCAAAGCCAGGGCAGCTGCAACAATCCAGATGCTTTGGGGAAGAAGCGCGGCTCCGGCAATTTCTATGGATTCATGGCTCGAGAAGGATGGAACACTGAATGGGTCCTTTCCCCATGCAATCATTCCCACCCCGCGCAGGAAAATCGAGGCCCCTACAGTGATGATAACCAGGACAATGGGCTGTGGACTGCGGGCTGTCCGTATGGCAAACCGCTCAAACAGCAGGCCCAAGCCGCACCCTAAAAGTATGGCGCCGATCATAGCGACTGGCAGGGGCAGGGCCATTTGAACCCATAG
Organism: Desulfobacterales bacterium; assembly: GCA_022361535.1. The sequence continues at coordinate 3,352 of JAKSAU010000584.1, read as the reverse complement.
GGTCACCATGGCCATGGCGCCTACCATGACAAATTCTCCATGGGCAAAGTTGATCAGTTCAGTGGAGCTGTACAGCATGGACAATCCAACTGCAATCACTGCGTATATGGCACCAGTTGTGATGCCTGAAAATAGGTATTGAATGATTTCCTGCATGTATTTCCTTTTAAATTCGTACCCGACCGGCTTTGTAAAACACCGCCTTACATAAAAAGTGCTGCAACAATCTTAAGCAGGTAAGGACTTAATATTGCTGCAGCAAATAAGCAGACGGCGCTAATTTCAACGATGTCTTATTTAATTAGTTTCCAAGTGCCGCCTTTGATCTCTACCATAACAAATGCCTCGGGGGAAAGCCCATTGTGATCCTCAGTGGAATAATTGAACTCGCCGGTTGCTCCGATATGCTTTTGAGTTGTTTCCAAAGCCTGGCGGATTTTTTCTTTGTCTCCACCGCTGCCTTTCATTGCCGCAGCCAGGATATTCACTGCATCATATGCGTATCCGCCAAAACCGGATACATTGCCTTTGAACTGGGCTTTGTAGTCGTTCTGATAATCTTCAAGTATCTTTTTCTGGGGATCACTGCTGTCTAAAAGTCCGGTAACAAGAATTTTACCCGTGGGCAAAATGATGCCTTCGGATGAATCACCAGCGAGTTCAATGAACTTGGGAGATGCCACGCCATGGCTCTGGTATAGTGGGATATCAATTTTAAGCTGCTTAGCGTTTTTAGCAACAACCGCAGGGCCGGGATTGGTACCCCAGCAGACAATGGCATCAGGTGAAGCTGCTTTGATTTTGGTCAACTGGGCAGTCGTATCCGTATCTTTTGCACCGAAACTTTCAGCCTGAACCACTTCAAGCCCGAAATCCTTGGCCTGGTTCAGCAGTTGGTTTTTGCCGCTTTCACCAAAGGAGTTGGCCACAGTGATTACACCAATCTTTTTTATTCCGGCGGCCTGCATGTGCTGGTAAACGGCTGCAACAGCCAAAAGGTCACTCTGGGCTGTCTTGAATACCCAGGGTTTAACCGGAGAAGTGATTTTAACACCGGCGGCGCAACTGATCAGCGGCACCTGAGCCCGTTCTACAAAATTCACAATGGCCAGGGTTGTAGGCGTTGTTGACGGGCCGATGATGGCAAGAACCTTATCCTTGTGCAGCAGCTTGTTTACTGCAGATACGGCTTTGGCAGGATCACCTTCAGAATCATAGATCACGGCTTCAAGCATATGGCCGTCAATACCACCGGCGGCATTGATTTTTTCAACCATCATTTCCATGGTTTTTTTCTCGGGATCGCCCAGAAATGACGCCCGGCCTGTGGATGAGAATATGCCGCCTACTTTATAAACGGATTTGGCCCATAGACCTGATGTCGGTAGAACGCCGAGAAGCAATGCCAGCAGTACGATTGTGATTTTTCTCATTTCCATTTTCTCCTTGATAAAAAGAATCATAAAATTGTGAAATAAAACCAGGTTGGTAAACCGTTTCCCATAATTATCCCTGACCAGGCCCCAATTAAGTGGCGTTTAAAAGGACCGGAGGATTGCCCACAGTCCTTAAATAAAAAAACCATGGGTTTAGCGGTTGTCCGTCTGCCCATGGTTTGAGTTCACTTTGTTTTCCGATAGTCTACATAAACTCTCCCAAGGCAGACTTCGTAAAAAAGAAGCCGCAAAAGAAGGTAAATATAAAAAAGTAAACGTACCGGAAACCCATGCAATCCTCGTCTGTTTTTAGTTAAGGTGGATACATACCTAATCGAGTACCAATCAGGTGTCAAGTCTTTTTAAATGCCCTGTTTTCAAGGGTTTTGGCTTTTAGTAAGGCGCGGGTTTAAAACACCTGTTATTGTTTTGCGAATTGTTTTTTTTATGCTACAAAATTAGCGGAATTATCAGTTTTTCTTAATTTAAAAAATTTAAAGGAATGGCTCAGGAGGCCCATGATACGTTTAACTGCAATTAACTCAAGCCCTGTTAAAAAAGGAAATACTGATTACCTGACCCGGACCATGATCGAAACAGCTAACGGTATAGGGTGCGAAACACAGGTTTTTAATCTGGCACAGTTGGAGGTGAAATCCTGTGTGCATTGCAATTTTTGTGTGGCAAAGCAGATCCCGGAGCGGTATTGTGCGCTCAAAGATGATGCTCAGACAATATTTGAGTCATTGAAGGGGACGGACATTCTCCTTTTATCAAGTCCGGTTTACCATATGCGCACAAATGCCCAGATGGCAGCCTTGGCTGATCGGCTGCGTGTATTTATATTCGGTAACGTGACCCGTGAAATGATGAAGGATAAGATCGGGATTTCCGCTGCTGTGGCCTGGCACCGCCAGGGCGGCTTGGAAACCACACATTTATCTCACTTTTACCTTTTCTATAATCTGGATATGTTGGCTTTAGGGTGTCACCAGTCCGTCAGTCCCTTGGGAGCATCTGCCTTGTCAAGTCGGCACGGGAACGGTATTTTTGAAAAAGATCTGCGCTTGGGTGTGGCCGAGGATGAGCCTGGGCTTGAGTCCGGTAGAAAACTTGTCAAAAGGGCTGTGAACCTGGCTAAAAGGCTGGCAAAAGATTGACCTTAAACCCCTTAACCGATATGGTGTCTGGCGTTGGACATGAAAACAATCATGGCCGGAAAAGCAGGTGTTAAAAAAACAAGCTGTTATTAAAAAGGATATATGGCAGATAAAAAAGTTAAAGTCGGTGCAGTGCAGTTTGATGTCGTCAAAGGTGACACCAAAGCGAACATGGAAAAAGCTGTGTTTTACCTCAGCGAGTTGGCAGACAATGGAGCCTGTTTTGGGGTGCTGCCCGAACTTTTTTCAAGCGGCTTTGACAATGAACATATAAAAAGCCGCACCGAAGAGACACAAAGCTGTCTTGAAACGTTGGCAGAATTTGCAAAGAACCGTTCCATTGCAATTGCCGGCAGCCTCCCGACGATAGAATCAGGGCAGGTGTTTAATACCTTATATTATATTGATTCGGATGGCAGACTTATTGGGCAATACAATAAACTCCACTTGTTCAGGCTGACAGATGAGCATAAGTTCTATACCCCCGGCAACAATGCCGTGACGCTTGACACCAGGCTAGGACGGCTGGGGGTAATGATTTGTTACGACCTGAGGTTCCCGGAACTTGCCAGGCAGCTTTGCCTTGAAGGGGCTAAGCTGTTTGTTGTTTGTGCGCAATGGCCAAGTGCAAGGTTATCCCATTGGAAGGCATTGATAAGGGCAAGGGCTATTGAAAATCAGTCCTATTTTATTTGCAGTAACCGTACAGGTATTGATGAAGATGGGTTGGAATTTCCAGGTAACAGTCTTATTGTC
>JAKSAU010000679.1 GCA_022361535.1 Desulfobacterales bacterium | reverse complement strand
CTCAAACAGGCGTATGTAGATTCTATTCACCGGCTGGTCCTGGCCTCGGAATTCAAAGATGAAGATACGGGCGACCATATTATCCGTATTGGTGAATATGCATCCTTTATTGCCAATAGACTTAATCTGGATGATCAGTATATTGAAACCATCGGGTATGCAGCCCCCATGCATGATGTAGGAAAAATCGGTATCCCGGATAAAATTCTTTTAAAGCCCGGTAAATTGACAGATGAAGAGTTTGATACGATCAAAAGGCATACCCTCATTGGGGCCCGGCTTCTGTCCAAATCAAAATCAAGAATTTTGCAGATGGCAGAGGAGATCGCCTTGACCCATCATGAGAAATTCAATGGCAGCGGATATCCCAACGCACTATCCGGAGAAGATATTCCTTTGTCCGGCCGCATCGTTGCCATTGCAGATACCTTTGACGCCCTGACGTCCAAACGACCCTATAAAGAGCCCTACCCGCCGGAAATGGTATTTGATATTATTCGGCGGGAGCGCGAACAACACTTTGATCCCCAAATAACGGATCTTTTTCTTGAAGAATTTGACCGGTTCCTGGAAATACGCGAGGAATTCGGGGACGTTGTCCAGGTAACCTTAGAGGATTTTCGTCTCAGTGAACGGGACCAATTTAAAATTCAAACTTGAATCCCACCTGGCAATTGCCGGCTCTTTTCCATTTGACAATTTTAAATCACACCTTATTTTTGAAGAAATTTTTTAATTCTTAGGAGACAACCATGGCAGATTTGACCGCAATTATGGAGACCTCAAAAGGTCCCATCCGCATTAAACTTTTTGCAGACAAAACCCCCAATACCGTTGGCAACTTTGTAAACCTGGCCAAAAGGGAATACTATAACGGCCTGAAATTCCATCGTGTTATTTCAGATTTCATGATCCAGGGCGGCTGCCCTTACGGAAATGGAATGGGCGGCCCGGGCTATGAATTTGAAGATGAGTTCAAAAAAGACCTGAAACATGACAAACCAGGCATCCTGTCCATGGCCAACGCAGGCCCCGGGACCAACGGAAGTCAGTTTTTCATTACACATGTCCCCACTCCGCACCTTGATGGAATGCACACTGTTTTCGGGGAAGTAGAAAGTGAAGAAGATCAGAAAATAGTTGATTCTATTGCCCAGGGAGACGTGATTGAAAGTGTTACTATCCAGGGTAATGTCGGTGCCTTGTTTAAAAAGGTAAAATCAAGAATTGACGAATGGAACAAAAAACTGAACAAGTCGTTCCCCAAACTTCCTAAAGCCTAAAATTAAATCTGGTTCAGGTAAAAAGAAAAAATACAAAGGCCGGCTGCCATGGCAGCCGGCCTTTTATTATTTAAATATGAAACCTTTGGAGAATCAGGCCAGGTCAAGGTATAAAGGGATGATGTGCAAAGAAGAGGAGTTTTCTTCAGTATCTCCCAAGCGCCAACCTTTGACCGGTATACCGGCTTGAGTCATTTTCTCAATCATCCCTTTAATATTAATCAGGGGATGGCGGGAAAACACATTGGGTAATCCGTAAGTCAGACTACAGACCAGGCATTTGCCCGGGCGCTGTGTCAGGTTAAATGCCAGTACAATCCGGTCTTTTGAAAAGGAGACCGGTTCAAGCCTGATATCATATGCACCCTCTGATGCATCGCCATATAGTGCATCAAAAAACTGATCACTTTTTTCAGGAGGTAAAAGGGTGTCCAAAAACTCCTGGGTCATAATGTTGTCAAAATTATTTTGAGCCATGTTTTTTATCTATCCTTTGTTCTTTGGATGTTAGAACATTGAACTTTCCTTCTATTCCTTCTTGAACAGAAAATCAAGGCCTAAACATGATACGGACGATATGCATTCAATGCCCAACTGTTTTAGAAAACATATGTATAATAACAACTCCCGCAACAATAAGGCCCATCCCGATCATGGCCGCAAAATCCGGAATCTGCCTGAACAGCACAGCACCAACAATAGCGACAAGAACGATACCAAGCCCTGCCCATATTGCATACGCCACTCCCACAGGAATAGAACGAATCACAAGAGATAAAAAATAAAATGCAACACCATATCCGATGACAACAATCATACTCGGCCAAAACTTTGTGAAACCGTTGCTAGCACTTAAAGCACTAGTACCAATGACTTCGGAAACAATCGCAATGGTGAGATAAACGTAGCCCATATGCTCTCCTTTTATCAAAATTCAACAAAAAGAAAACATTCTTCCCTTAAAAAGGCAATGAAAAAGCAAACCCGAAATCAACGGTTGTAAGAGCAGCTAACCCTTTAATGGTAAATTCGGATAATATTGACAAAAATAAGTACCTTTTTTATTTAATATCAAAATCTATATCATGTTCAGAAAATGGAAGAGGAAAATGTTTACATTCAAACTGTCCTGCCTCATCATCGTTCTCATGCTTTTTGCAGCCACGTCTTTTGCCGGTCAACTCACAATTTTAACAGAGACATCACCTCCCGGCAGTTTTATTGATGAATCCGGAGACCTTCAGGGCCTGAGTGTGGATATTGTCAGGGAAATAATGAAACACTTGAATGTGAAAGAGCCTATCAAGGTACTGCCATGGGCCAGGGCATACAGAATGGCACTGAAAAATCCGGATACCATGCTTTTTTCCACTACCCGGACCGCCCAGAGGGAAAAGCTGTTTAAATGGGTTGGCCCCCTGATCAAACTGGATTGGGTGTTCCTTGCCAGGAAAAGAGACAAAATTAGCATTAACTCTTTAGAAGATGCCAAATCTGTGAACCTCATCGGCACTTACAGGGATGATGCAAGGAAACAATACTTAACATCCCTTGGTTTTACCAACCTTTACACTGTAGATGAAATGCCTATCCTGATCAGGATGCTTGATAAAAACCGGGTGGATCTCGTAGCCACAGCAAAAATCGCCTATAATAAATGCTGCCACCATGAGACAGTACCCATGAACCGTTTTAAAATCGTTTATTCGTTTAAAAAAGCAGAACTCTACATGGCCTTTTCCAAAATGACAAATGACAGTATCGTGCAGGAATGGCAAAAAATTTACGATGAATTGAATAAGTCCGGATTTATTGATGCCGTTAATGACAAATGGCTGAAATAAAAATGAATGTAAGGGATGGTATCGCCTGGAGGTGCCCTTTTTTAAATCGTTTAATTGGACAACGATATCCATCCCATAATCGTATTAGCTAATTAACAGCCAAAAAGAGTTTTTTGGCTTTCCATCCTTGGGGATGTGCATTGTTTACAGGTAAAAGCTGTTGCTTGGTATTGCTGGCTTCACTTTTTTCATAAAGGATGTAATCTTCAGCCCTAATCGGATAGACATGTTCATATTGTGTCAGAACAGTAGACTCTGCAGGAACATTTTTAAGAAATTCTCCCCGTTTTGAATATTCCGCGTAAACATTCTCATCTGCTTTTACGTATTTGTGGCCGGTAAAAGAGTCAAAGTACGCATCAGAAGTTGCTTTGTCCCCTGCAAAGCAAAGCGGTGAAAAACACAACATCATAAAACAAATTAACACAAAGATCCTTTTCATTTTTTTCTCCCTGGCTGTTTTGTTTGAATGAAATGACGTTACCCCTTGTCCCGTATATTATATGGATTGGTAAAAATAACAATCAGGGTTTCTACCGATTTTGGGGGTTATAAATGCTGAAAACCAATTGGATTTTTACTAATATATTTTAACGCCTATACAAATTTTCCTTGCTAATTTCAGCAATAATTGAGTAATCAAGTATATATTCAATTAAAATGGGTGTGACTGTTAAGACAAACTTCGCAGTTATTGCTTTAATGCGTTGTCGGTATTGTGGTGCGAACGATCACCTGGATGGGGAACTTAATATGGGCATTGAAATTGTATTGGCAGATGACCATGAACTAGTGCGACAAGGCCTTTGTTCCCTCATTGAAGGGGAAGATGACCTTGAAATAGTTGCCCAGGCTGATAATGGAAGAGATGCTGTCAAACTCGTTGATAAGCACACCCCTGATGTAGTTGTCCTTGATGTACATATGCCTGATTTGAACGGTGTTGAGGCAACCCGGCAGATATGTGACCAGCACCCTGGAATCAAAGTGATTGCCTTATCTGTATATTCTACCAAACAATTTGTGGATGGGATGCTAAAAGCAGGAGCCTCAGGATACCTGATCAAAAGCTGTGCATTTGAAGAACTAGCCAATGCAATTCGAATCGTGGTTAATAATCAATCATATCTGAGCCCTGAGATCCAAAAAATGCTGGTCACAGACTATGTCGCAAACAACTCAGATCCTCAAAAGAACAAATTAACCATGTTAACAGCCAGGGAGCGGGAAATTCTTCAGCTTGTAGCTGAAGGCCTGTCTTCGGAAGCCATTGCTGAACGTCTTTTTTTGAGTGTCAAAACCATATCTTCTCACCGTCGGCAGATTTTAAAAAAATTAAATTTAAAGAGTGTTGCCGACTTAACCCGGTTTGCTATAAAAGAAGGCGTCATTTCCATAGACTGATTTTTCCCCACCTGCCATTCCCACCAAAATCCACTATAAATCTTAGTAGTTGTGTAGTACCTGTATAATCCTCTAAGAGTAAACTACCATTCTATTAAAAAGGTTTTTGCCAGGGGTTGGCAGAACTCAACAAATACGATACACCTGTTGACATGGTTCCCTGCCAAAAAATCATGCCTATCATTGTTTGCCTGATTTGCTTAATAGTTAGTGCCATTGATGTTCATTCAGCTGAAATCATTGCCAGTCAGGGGTCTTTTGATTTGCGCTCCTGGAATTTCAAAACAAATGGAGCAGCATCACTTGACGGCGAATGGGATTTTTTTTGGAATCAGTTCATATTACCCAAAAAAAACGACACTGTTCCAAAGCCAGATTCACTGATCACAGTCCCATCTACTTGGAAAGAAAAAGCAGTTGATGGTGAAGCATTGCCCGGTATGGGAAAGGCAACATACCGCTTGAAAGTAACAATTGACCCAGCATTAACCCATCAGGCCTGGGGTGTTAAGGTGCTGCTCATGGGGTCAGCATATTCCATGTGGATAAACGGCAGCAAAGTTGCTTCAAATGGTATAGTGGGCAGTGATGAAAACCAATCTGTTCCCGAGGCAAAACCGCAGGTGGCTTTTTTCAATCCCGGCATAAACCAACTCGATATTATTATCCAGGTCAGCAACTTCCATCATCCCCGCGGCGGCATATGGCGCTCGATCCTTCTTGGACCTGCTGATACCATCAAGGACGTTTACCGCAACCGATTGATTTCAGAAACATTTTTTATTGCCATTTATCTGATGATCGGCCTTACCCATTTTGTCCATTTTCTGGTTTACAAAAAACGGATAACAGAACTCTATTTCAGTTGTATTTGCCTGATTATTGCCATACGCACAGGATTTACCGGTGAACACCTAATCCTATATGCAACAGGTGCCTGGCATTGGAGTTTTCAATTTAAATTTGCAGGTTTAACAATCATTGCAGGACTTACCGCATTTTTAATGTTCATTGATAAACTCTTTGTCAATCTCTGCTCGACTACGGTTTTACGAACTGTACAAGGAGTGGGTCTGATCTATGCAGGCCTTTTGATTTTAACACCGGTTTCTTTCTGGTCACCTTTGATGCACATTTACCGGATAATGTGCATATTCGTTATTTTATACTTGTGCTTTTTACTTGGAAAAGCAGTCGTTAAACAAATTCGATATGCAAGGGTTGTTTTGTTGGCATGTACGATTCTGTTGGCTGCTGCAATCAATGATATATTATTGGTCAATCACATCATTGAGACCGGATATATGCTGGCATACGGGGTGGCCCTGTTTATTGTTATTCAATCCTTTTTGCTGGCTCAAGCCTTTTCACATGCATTGCAGGAAAAAGAAATTTTTTCAAACCGCCTGGCTCAAATGGAAAAATCTCAAAACCGGGCTGTTGAAAAAGAGCGATTCAGAATTTCAAGGGAACTTCATGATGAAGTGGCACAAATCTTCAGCCTGATCCGCTACCAGGTATCCAACCGGTTCAAAAAAACGTCAAACAAGACCAATGAACCCCAGTGTGAAACCTGCAAACATCATACAGACACCAACCTGAATATTATCCAGTTATCCCAAAAGGGAAACCAAAAAATAAGGCAGGTCATGAATGACCTTTATCCACCTGAATTAAATGAATTCGGTCTTTGTGCCGCCGTTGACTCCCATT
>JAKSAU010001038.1 GCA_022361535.1 Desulfobacterales bacterium | reverse complement strand
CAGCTGATTGGCCGGGATACCGGTTTCTTCCTCAGCCCATTCAGGGGTATAAGGAATCACAAACTGCTCCAGCTCTTTGAACCCGTCCACATAGGTATTGACGAACTTTTCGTCAAATAAACGTTTATTGATGATCTCATGAATGACTGCCAGGTTGAACGCATAATCAGCTCCAGGCTTGATCTGCATAAACCTTGTTGCCTTGGCGGCCGACACGTTTGAACGGATATCAATGACGGATAATTTACACCCGTTTTCCATAGCATCCATGAGGTTGTTAACCTCCTGGACATTGACTGCCTCAAGGATATTTCTAAACTGGAGTACCAGGTGTTTGCAGTTTTTCAAATCATAGGCAACAGCCTTACGTCCCATACCAGTCAGTGACAGTGCTGAATGCTGAACATTTCTGGCGCAGGACGAGTCATGGTTGTTGTAATTAGGGGTTCCGAGCCCTCGTAAAAAAGCGCGGTGCATATCCCTGAACGGGCCACCCCTGTCGGTAAAGGAGATCGCTTTTGCCCCGTATTCATCTTTAATTTTGTTCAACCGGTCTGCCACATAATCCAGGGCTTCATCCCAGGTGGCCTTGCGCCATTTTCCTTCGCCACGTTCACCTTCCCGAATCAGGGGGGTCTGGGGCCGTTCATTGTCGTGCAGGAGAGCTGTACCTGCAGCCCCTCTGGGGCAAACCGCCCCTTTCATGGCCGGAACATGAGGGTTGCCTTTGATGAAAGCAACCTGACCGTTTTCAACTTCAACGCTGATAGGGCAGCGCACGGTGCACATACCGCAAACACTGAACACAGTTTTTTTAGACATATTTGATCTCCTCCGGAGCGTCTCTTTCCCGGCGGTCTTTACCACGGGAATATTTTAAATCTTAAATATTGCCTAATTTGTAGCCATAACCATGCCAGGCTGAGTTAAAACAAGGCCCGGCACCACAAACCCAAACAAAACCAATTGAAATTAAAAGAAATTTGCTAAATATAAAAATATCTCACTTGTTTCTCAAGGGTTTTAAAAAAAGAAAACAAGAGGCGGGGATCAAATTCGCGGAAAGGCCTGAAACAATACAGGCACAACTATTCACAGAGGCTTTACCCGAATTAAAAGGAAATGCAATAAATTCATGGCGGTGCAATAAAAACATTGCACCGCCATAATCTTGAATTGGCAGATTAAATCTTTTGCTCAACCTTTTTAAAACAGGGCTGGCATAGTTGTTTACCGTCAAACAAACGGATTCTGGACTCCATGGTAGATTCTTTGCAATTGTCGCAGGCAATGCTTTTAAGTATCCGGGCCGGACGAACAGGCGGTGCATCAACATCTTCAAGGACAAACAGATCCTCTAAATCCGCATCCATGATCAAATTTGTCCGCTGGTCCTTTTCCATATCCCTGCTCCTTCCAAGATCGGTGAAAAGGGCTCTAAAACCTTTTCCCGTATCCCGGTTGAAAAAAGTAAAAGCGGATTTGCCATAATCCCTGTGCACCAGATTCCCCTTACCAAAGGAGCAACCTGCCAGAAATTGGATGGCATCGACGCCACACATATCGGTTTCAGTCACGCACAGGCTGTTGGCGGTCTCATGTATTGCCAGTCGTTCCATTGCAAGTTCTGCAGCCCTTATCCCGATTGCAAGCCCGGGGCAGGTATGTCCATGAAACGCGATGGTGGCATCAATTTTATCCTGACTCAAAGAACAGCTCATTTATCTATCTCCTTAATTGTTAAACATGTTTTTAACTACATGGAATTAAGATTAATCTATTTTTAAGCGGCAAGCGGCACAACCATGGGAAATCCCCTGTGCCGGACAATCTCAACCGCCACGCCATACACCCTTGAAACCAGGTCCGGCGTTATCTTATCTATTTTGCCTGTGCCTTCAATTTTTCCGTCCTTTAAACATATATATGCATCAGCATACCGCAAGGCGGAATTCAGATCATGCATTGTCATCACCACAGCCATATCATGGGACCGTGCCACGTCACGAACCATGCGCAATATGTCCGCCTGGTTTTTCATATCCAGACTGGCTGTGGGTTCATCCATGAGCATGAGGTCTGCCTCCTGTACCAGGGCCCGGGCAATAGCCACTTTCTGAAGCTCGCCCCCGCTGAGCCGGTCCAGGCTTTTAAGTCCCATGGAACACAGGTTAAGATGTGCCATTACACTCTGGGTTTTATTAATATCATCGGCAGACGCTTTTATGCGGATATGGGGCGTCCGTCCCAT
>JAKSAU010000960.1 GCA_022361535.1 Desulfobacterales bacterium | reverse complement strand
GGCTTTTGGAGCCAACTTAAATTTTACCCAATCCAACAGGGCTAACAATACGGTTGACATCTGGACTGTATTAAAGGATGGGGTTACATCATTACCTGTTTATGATGAAAGTGGAGGGTACAACATCATTAACCCATTAAGTGGGCAATTATTTGAGAACCCCCTTGCCCAGGCCATGTTACAAAAAAATAATACCCACAAAACACGTTTCCTGGGTAACTGGTATGGAATGGCATCATTCAAAAATGGGCTAACCTTAAAATCAACCTTTGGAGCCGATATAAATAACAGCAAACAAAATATTTATCACCCTGGGGAATTACCAAGAAGAAAGGATCAGGAGCTTGGGGGATATGCCAAAATAGAAACCTGGAAAACTGTAAACCTGCTCAACGAAAACACAGTTACTTATGTAAAAGAAATAGGAAAACATCGTTTTAATGCACTGGCAGGGGCAACTATCCAGCATTCTGAAAGTGAAAATCTTTGGGCATCTGCTGATGGCTTTACAAATGACCTGTTGGAATACAATAAACTGAGCACAGGTGATCCCGAGCTCAGGTTAAGTGATTCAGGTTTTTCAGATTGGACAATGGTTTCATTCCTGGGAAGGGTGAACTATTCGTATAACGATAAATATTTGTTTACTGCTTCTGCCCGTCAGGATGGATCTTCAAGGTTAGCGAAAAACCACAAGTGGGCATTTTTCCCATCTGCAGCTGTTGCCTGGCGTATGGGTGAGGAAGATTTTATAAAAGATTTAGGCGTTTTCTATAATCTTAAACTGAGGGCCAGCTATGGTAAGACGGGTAATCAGGCAATTGGCATCTATTCAACTTTACCTACACTCGGTGTTACCAAGTTTTTCTTTAATGAAAATGAGTATGTAGGGTACAGGCAGGGTAACCTGGCAAATGAAGACCTGAAATGGGAAACAACGGATCAATACTCTTTAGGTCTGGATGCTGCTTTGCTGGATGGTAAACTATCTTTTGAAATAGATACTTATTACAAAAAAACCAAGGATCTCTTGCTTTCTGTTGAATTGCCGGGAACAACCGGATATTCCGGGAGGATTGATAACATTGGATCTGTGGAAAATAAAGGGATTGAATTTATGCTTAATGCATTGGTTTTGGAACGTAATGATTTTTCATGGGATCTTTCATTTAATATTGCTGCAAACCGAAATAAAGTACTTGACCTGGGCACTGAAAAAGGTTTCCGTGATGTTAAAGCTGGTGCAAGGTTAATTGAGGGTGAGCCTGCAGTCGTTTTTTATGGTGCAGTGTATGAAGGGACCTGGAAATCTCAGGAAGAGATTGATGCTTTACCCGGATACATGGTTGGTGCTAAACCCGGTTATCCAAAGTTTAAAGATGTGAATGACAATGGTAAGTACGATGGTTTGGATGATTATGATATTATTGGTTCTCCGGAAGCAAATTTCTTTGGGGGATTTAGAAATAGCTTTACTTATAAGAATCTTGGCTTGGACGTATACTTTAATTACAGTTACGGAAACGATATCATGAACACCATGTCACCCAGGTTCTTCTTCGGGGGATTTGCATCGAATATTCATGCTGATGCCAGAGATCGCTGGACAGAAAGTAACCCCACTTCCGATATTCCGAGGGCTGGTTCGCACCCAATTGTCAGTGTAAATACGCCGGCTTATTCTATTAGTGTACATGATGGTTCTTTCTT
>JAKSAU010000793.1 GCA_022361535.1 Desulfobacterales bacterium | reverse complement strand
CACAAACAATTTTTTAACATGGGTGAATTCAGTCACATATTTACCGTAAAGGTTTCTTTTTGAAGCATGATTCAAGGCTTCGTAAAAGGAATGGGTAACGATTCCGGTGGCCCCGGAACCGATGTTGAACTTACAGATATTTATGGTGTTGAGCATGTCATCCCAGGCTTTTGGCCCGCGGGAGAGAATTTCAGCATCTGTAATGGGATAATCGTGCAGGTTGAATTCAGACACATAATTCTGAGCCCAAATCACGTTCTGTACACACTCATATTTCTCATGTTTTGAATCCACAGCAAAGAAAACATAGTCGTCTGTGCCGTCGATTTTACCGAACACGGTAATGATACCGGCTTCGTTGCCGTTGCCGATATAGTATTTTGAACCGCGGGCAAGATAGGTGCCGTCCTCCTGGGGGTACAACCTCATGGAAGAAGAATAGATGTCTGCACCATGTTCTTTTTCAGACAGACCGAATGCACAAAGCGGATTCTCTTTAAGTTTTTCAACAGCTTTCTTCTTGTATTCTTCATTATCACCTAAGAATACCGGATCTAATCCTAAGGTAGACACATGATACATGTACCAATAGGGGGTGCCGTAGAATCCGCAGATCTCTGAGAATTCATACATACGGTATGTGGAATAATACTGGTCTGCATCACCGTATCCTTTGGGCAGAAACAAGGTTTCGAAAATCCGCTCTTTTTTTACAAACTCAGCAAAATCATAAGTAAATTCACGGGATCTGTAATCTTCTTTCATTTTGGAAAGGCCCTTGTTTTCAAAAAACTCTATGGTTTTCACCATAATCTCTTTGGACCGTTCATCCGGGTAATTTCTGTCCTGATACTTTTTCGGGTTTAATAACAACATGTTCTTCCCCCCTTTTTTATATTTTCCTGATTTAAGGTTTGTACACCAACTTTAAAGAATTAGTCCCAGATCAAATCTTTGAGCAGCCGTTTGAACAACACCCGCTCTTCCGGGCTGAACTTGGCCAAAAGCACATCATTGGCCTCTTTTCTGACGGCAATCAACTCCGGTTTCATCTGGTCTGCCTTTTTGGATGTAAAGAGCCGATTGACCCGTTTATCCTGAGGATCCTGTTTTTTTTCAATCCAGCCGCCGTCTACCATCCGCTCCAGGACACCGGATAAGGTGGCTTTGTCCAGAATCAGCAGCTTGCCAAGTTCTGCAGCTGTCATGCCCTGCTCATACCAAAGTCCTTCAAGTACGAGATGCTGCATATTGGTCAGGTTAAATGCCTTTAGCCGCTTTTTAAAGTCCCCGTGCGCTTTCTGGTAGGCTTTGCCCAAAAGAAAAACGGTACAGTCCGGGACTTCGCTGGATGTATAATTCATTTCAACTCCTCCGTATACGAACAATTAATACAATTCGCACACAAAGTCAACGTTATCAAACAAAAAACATTGTTATCGAAGAAGCTAAGGTGTCGTTTTCAAAGTAAAAAACACAACTGTTAGTATATTAAGATTCTGAAATTTAACTTTTTTGACTGCAGAAGATATAGATGCCAGCCCCTTAAAAAGAACACAAGCTCTGTTATAAAAATATAAGTGAGACTGTTAAACGGGCGGCTTATATGTTTGGCTACTGTGCGTATCGCACCCTTCTAAACCCCTTAACACCTGTTTGCAAGGAAAAAACTATTCCGGCTAGAATTCTTTGAAAATCCGGGCCAGAGGATGCCCCTGGGCCTCAATCGTCAGATCATTGAAATACCCATAGGCAGTCAGGGAGGCCTCATATCCGGCTTTAACAAGCCTGTCGCGTGCCCTTTCCAGAATCGCTTTTGCAGGCTTTGCATCTGCCTTTTCCTGGGCCAGATGAGAAAACGAATGAAGCAGAACTTCTTTCACATCCCATTTACGTGCCAGCCATTTGGTATTTTTAACCAACTTGGTTTCAGCAGAGCTGTTGTCTTCAACATCCTTTGGTTCCACATGGACAAAGGCCACCACAACTTTTTCACGGCTTTGAGGTGGCTCATCGGGGACATAATCCAGGGTCTTCATGGATGGGACCCAACCAAATTTATCACAATACCAAAACAAGACGCGCATTCTTCACCTTTAGCCTAACCAAGTTAACTTTCATTATCCATGTGTTATAGTCCCATGCTTATTTTTTCTCAACATAAATGACGCGCCTGACGTCATCGAACCCGGAAAGGTCTTCTTATCTGGAATGCAGCAGGTTGCATTCCAATTAAAAACGGACTCAATGCACGATTACCTATCTTTCTAACCAAATTTCTGGGTTGCGTCTTGAGTTGAAACCGCCTGCTTTTGAAAATCCGCATATGTGAACCTTTTCCATATGCCAAAAGGTTCCCAGATTTCCCTAAGATCCCAAATAGCTGTTTCATGGTCTTCTCCCAGGACAGCACAACGATATCTGTAAATAAAAGCTGAGGCGCGGGCATTGGCATCACAATGAATCCATATTCTTTCGCCTTTGACCTGATCCATCACTTGTATGAATTTATGAAAATCCTGATTCGTCGGATTCATAAAATCAACGGGGATATGGAAGTATCTCATACCAAGTCCTGTAACGATGCTTTTTTCATCCTTTAACGAAATCCCTTTTTTATTAAATGCGGCAAGATTAATCACAACCGAATACCCTGCATCCCGGATAAGGTTAAATTGATTTCTTGCCGGCTGCCCGGATGAAATCATCCCATTTTCATATCTCAGGTAGTTCAAGATATCTTCTACAGATTGTGTCTTGGGTTTCACTATAGTGTATTTGCGAAGAATGACCGACCAATAATACTGAATCACTGATTTGATTGTGTTGCGCATGTTTTTCTCCCTGTTAATGAATTTGAGGAGAAAAGGTAATTTAAATAAAACACTTGATAAAGAGACAAAATAAGCAATATGTCTACATTTGAATAATGAGGTTCAAATGACCCGCCAACTTAACCTTAAAAGGAAACAAAATGAACAGAGGGGAACGTGTTGCAAGCAGAACAAAATCAGCAATAAAGGATGCACTGCTCGAACTTATAAAAGAAATGAACTACCCGGATATAACGGTTGCAACCATAACAAAGAGAGGAAATATCGGAAGAAGTACTTTTTACAGGCATTACCGCTCAAAGGCCGATGTCCATGTGGATATTCATAATGACATGTTCAAACAGTTGTTCGCTGACTTGTCAACTGCTGAAAAATGGCTGAATCCGAAACCGTCTTCGACACTTGTCTCGTTTCTTGAAAGACACCAGCGGCTTGGGAATAATCCCTTTTCTTTAAGCTATAAACTGGGAAATGATCTGGATTACCTAATAAACAATATAAATATTATGCTTACGCGCAACATAGAAAACAAATTGCGGGAAGCCTTTGTCCAAGTGGACTTTTCTATCCCCCTTCCTGTTCTTGCACAATCTGTTTCTTCTGCTTACAGCGGACTAATCATGTCCTGGTTTGTTAAATTTAACTCTATTGATGCCCATACTTTTGCCACTTACATGCATGAGTTTATCAGTGCATTGGTTCAAAAGGCGTTGGATGATACCAAATAACATTTCGTTTTTTATTTTAAAATCGCTATCATCCGGCAAGAGCCACTCCGGCCAACTCTACATTGGCTTTCCATTCAGCAGGTGAAATCCCCCAGCGCCGGCAATCTTCAGGGTCTGCGTCACGATTGAATGCAGCCTTTAGCCACAGCCGATCCCGGTTGTCATAGCACCAGGCAGCAAAAGAGTCATCCCTTAAAAAAGTGGATGGAGAGACGCCCGGGTTCTGCTGCATCATTTCCCGGAGTTCATCTGCAGTTTGAGCAAACATAAGATCCTTTTATATTAAACTTGAGTTTCCTACCTTAATAATTCAAATCAAAAGACGAATAACCGAATCTGTTCAAAACTGTCAAGCCGTACATGAGAACCAGGTAAAAATCGATCAAAGCAAATTGCCCGTTGACAACAAAAAGAATTGATGTTAATTGAGAATCATTATCATTTAATAAGTTAGAGTTCTATATTGGAAAATTATAATAAAAGATTTGATAGTATCATTCAAAAACTGAGGGAGAATGGCCACAAAATTACCCCCCAAAGACTCGCCATTGTTAAAATTCTTGCAAAAAGCGACGGGCACCCAAGTGTTGAGGATATTTATGAACAAATCAAACAAGATTTTCCAACAATGAGTCTTGCCACTGTATATAGAAATATTGTATTAATTAAGTCTCTTGGGGAAGTTCTTGAGCTGGGATTTCCGGATGGGAGCAACCGGTATGACGGAAAGAAACCTTACCCCCATCCACACGTCATATGCATCAAATGTAAAAAAATAGTCGATCCGGATCTGGATAGTCTCGACTCAATGAAAAAAGAAGTTGCAGCCGAAACCAATTTTAAAATTCTAAATCACAGGCTGGACTTCTTCGGTATTTGTAGCAATTGCATGACAGAAAAAGTGTAATATATTTTTTTGTCATTAATTGATAATCATTATCAAATAATATTTGTTTCTAACTCAATCCAAACAGGAGGGCAACATGTCTAATGAAACCAGCAAATGCCCGGTAACGGGAAAATCAGGACAAAAGATCTCAGGACAAGGCACATCAAACAAGGATTGGTGGCCAGATCAGCTGAATCTTAAAATTCTTCACCAGCACTCTTGCAAAAGCAACCCCATGGGTAAGGACTTTAATTATGCCGAAGAATTCAAAAAACTTGATCTGGAATCCGTCAAAAAAGACCTTTATACACTGATGACTGACTCCCAGGATTGGTGGCCGGCAGATTGGGGACATTACGGAGGACTTTTTATCCGCATGGCCTGGCATAGTGCAGGCACATATCGTATGGGTGATGGCCGGGGCGGTGCAGGTTCCGGCAATCAGCGCTTGGCGCCTCTCAACAGCTGGCCGGACAATGTCAATCTTGACAAAGCACGCCGGCTGCTTTGGCCGATCAAACAAAAATACGGCAAAAAGATATCATGGGCAGATCTCATGATCCTGGCCGGCAATTGCGCCCTTGAGTCTATGGGTTTCAAGACATTCGGGTTTGCCGGTGGCCGCGAGGACGTATGGGAACCAGAAGAGGACATCTACTGGGGAAGTGAAGACACATGGCTTGGCGACCAGCGCTATTCAGGAGACCGGGACCTTGAGAACCCACTTGCTGCCGTTCAAATGGGCCTGATTTACGTAAACCCGGAAGGACCGAACGGACAACCCGATGCAGTTGCTTCCGGAAAAGATGTCCGGGAAACTTTTGCCCGCATGGCCATGAATGACGAGGAAACGGTTGCACTGGTTGCTGGCGGACATACCTTTGGCAAGTGCCATGGTGCCGGCAGCCCAAAGCATGTTGGCCCGGAACCCGAAGGTGCCCCCATCGAAAACCAGGGCCTTGGCTGGGAAAGCAAATTTGAAAGCGGCAAGGGTGACGATACCATCAGCAGCGGTATTGAGGGCGGCTGGACACCAAACCCGACCAAATGGGATATGGGATATTTTGATATGCTGTTTGGCTATGACTGGAACCTGGTGAAAAGCCCTGCCGGAGCCTGGCAGTGGGTACCGGTCGATCCTGATGAAAAAGACCTTTCTCCTGCTGCTCACGATGCATCTAAAAAAGTTACCACAATCATGACCACGGCAGACCTATCATTGAGAATGGACCCGATATACAGACCCATTGCAAAACGCTTTCACGAGAATCCGGATGAGTTTGCCGATGCCTTTGCCAGGGCCTGGTTCAAACTGACTCACCGGGACATGGGCCCCAAGGCAAGGTATCTTGGTCCGGAGGTTCCCCAAGAAGAACTGATCTGGCAAGATCCAGTACCCGCGGTTGATCATGAATTGATCAACGAGCAGGATATCGCTGACCTTAAGGCTAAGATCCTTGATTCAGGCCTGTCAGTTTCCCAATTGGCCTCTACGGCCTGGGCTTCAGCCTCTACCTTCCGTGGTTCTGACATGCGCGGCGGAGCAAACGGTGCACGCATTCGCCTGTCCCCGCAAAAGGATTGGGTTATCAACCAGCCTGAGCAGCTTGCCGCTGCCCTTGAAACTCTTGAAGGAATCCAAGGGGAATTCAACAACGCCCAATCCGGTAATAAAAAAGTCTCCCTTGCCGATTTGATCGTGCTTGGCGGATGCGCAGGAGTAGAACTGGCAGCTAAAAACGCAGGTCATGATGTTACTGTTCCTTTTACTCCCGGGCGGACAGATGCATCCGATGAACAGACAGATGCACTATCATTCAGCGTCCTTGAACCGGCTGCAGACGGATTCCGCAACTACGTTAGAACCAAATTTGCAGTATCCCAAGAAGAGATGCTGCTTGACAAGGCTCAACTTTTAACACTGACAGCACCTGAGATGACCGTACTTATAGGCGGTATGCGTGTATTAGGGACCAACTTCGGTAAGTCCGATCACGGCGTGTTTACCAAACGGCCAGAGACTCTGACCAATGATTTTTTTGTAAACCTGCTTGATATGGGCACAAAATGGACCCCAAGCAACCAGGATAAAGACGTCTTCGAAGGCCGGGATCGTAAAACCGGAGACCTAAAATGGACTGGAACACGAGTTGACCTGATTTTCGGTGCCAATTCCCAACTTAGAGCATTGGCAGAAGTTTACGGATGCGAAGACTCCCAGGAAAAATTCCTGGAGGATTTTATAGCGGTATGGGATAAGGTAATGAATCTTGACCGTTTCGAAATTAACTAAGTGATTCATAAGTATGCTCAAAAGCGGCATTTCACTTTAAGCTGAAATGCCGCTTTCTTTTTTCCCTATCGACAACACCCAATTAATTTTAACCACCAACGAGATTCTCAAGTTCAAAGTCCATTGGATCAGTAAGCAACAGGCAACTTGTCTGCAATCCAATATGACGGCTTGAAAAAAAGCCTATACTGCTGACGGATATATCATACACTTAGCCATTTTTTTTCCATTTTATAAGACTTAAAGCGGTTCTCAAAAATATATCCCTTTATAATGCCGGGAGATTAATTATCGGTAGCACCCTCAGAAGTTATTGCCGTTTGAGCACTTAGGCTCGTTTGTTCTAAGAAGACGGTATCAGACGGATTTTTGCAAAAAATTCGGCAGCCGCTTCTTAGAATAAACGGGCCGGTGTTTATATATAGGATATCCTTGTTGACTTGAGTTTTTGAGAATTGCCATAATTTACAGCCGGTCTAAATCAATCACGATCTTCTTATTTGAATTTTATTGACTTATAAAATGCATCGCGGTAACACTTTTCAATAGATTTTGCCTCTTTTCAATTATTACGATTATTACGATCAGTTAACTTTTAGGGATCTCCCATGAAATCTAATGGAATCAAGCGGACCTATTCCATCCGCATTACCGTTCTGACTTTATTTATCTTGATGACACTGGCAACTTCAGGCCTTATCCTTGGCCTTGAATATTATTTTTCATCCAGGATCGCCAAGAAAACCGCAACAGATAATTTTCAGAACATCGCAGCAAATGTAAGCGAAAAAATCATTAACCGGGACAGGCAGGTCAGTGAACTTGTAGATATGCTCAGGCACTTTGATATGCTGGGGCAGATTCCTGAACCTGGAAAGCGTCATCCTGCATTCGAGGTTTTGATCAATGCCCTGGAGCAAAACCCGAATCTTTATGCCATTCAAGTGGGATATGACACCGGAAGTTATTATGAGGTAATCAATCTTGAAAGCGGACCTGAGGTAAAACAAGCATACAATGCTCAAAAAGAAGACCGCTGGCTGGTCATAAAGGTCATTCCTGAAATTGATGGCACAAATAAACACATGGTATTTTTAAACCGGGATTATGATATCAGCATAGTTACAAAAGCCCCATCCAGATATGACCCCAGAAAACGCACATGGTATAAAAAAGCGATCCTCTCGCAAAAAGTCGAAAAATCAGAGCCCTATTTCTTTGCCAATCTTAAATCCCCGGGTGTGACCATTGGCGGCAAAATCAAAAACACCAATCATGTGGTAGCAGCAGATATGACCCGCAGAAACATTCATGATTTTCTTTCAAAGCAGCGGTTTTTACCCTCATGTGAAATATTCGTATTCAATGAAAAAGGAGAAATTCTATTCTTTGCACGGCCTCAAACCACTGAAGTTCCAAAAGGGCCCCCAAAAAAAATAGATCTATCCCCAGAGGAAAAAGCGTATTTAGAAACAAAGCCCCATATCAGGGTATCAAACGAATTGGATTGGCCTCCTTTTGACTTTGCACCAGGTGGTTTACCTGCGGGATACTCTATTGATCTTTTAAACCTGATCGCTCAACAAACAGGATTAACCTTTGAGTTCGTAAACGGATATTCATGGCAAGACCTTGAAACAATGTTTAGATCAGGGGAAATTGATCTGCTTCACTCTTTGGTGAAGACACCTGAGCGGCAAGCACTTGGTAGCTTTACAACACCTTATGCAAACATTCCTCCTGTTGCTGTTACAAGGAACTCAAACTTTATAGTCTCCAACCTAAAGCAACTGAATGACAAATCAATTGCAATACCACACGGATGGGGTTCAATAAAATTCATCGAGCAAAATTTTCCCCAAATAAACATTATTAAAACCCAAACCACACTTGAAGCAATGGCCCTGGTGGAAAAAGGAGGGGTAGAAGCAACCATCGACAGCGATCAGGTACTAAGATATCTGAAAAAAGCCTACTTCATGGAAAGCTTGAACGTCGGTCCACCCATTAAAGATCTGGCAAAGACAGATGCCCATACGTTGCATTTTCTTGTTCAAAAAAATAACACACCATTATTCGGTATCCTGGAAAAAGGACTTGCTGTAATTACCCTTAAGCAGAAGAAAAGCTTAAGAGTCAAATGGGGACTGGAGGATGAAAACTCAAGCATACATGCCTCCTCGTTTTCAGGTCATGTGGTCCCCCACAAAACACTACGTGATATGGCTGCCACCCCGGACAAACAACAGACTCGAACAATAATGGTACGCAATACTGAGTTTATGGCTTATACCCAACCGCTTTACGGCATGCCAGACCAATTCATTGGGATTATTGTCTCCAGAGAAGAGGTATTGAGCCCTTATCTGAAAAAAATTAAATTGGCCATTTATGCCACAATAGGCTGTGTTATATTTTTTCTTCCATTGATTGGGTTGGTCACCTCCTTTATTGTTGCGCCCATAAGGGCTCTTGTTATTGAGAATAAAAAAGTCAAAGAAAGGCGCTGGGAGGATATTTCCGAAGTAGACAGTAAAATAAAAGAAATTAAAACACTGTCCAGATCCATGAAGTCTATGGCGACCTCCATCAGGGATCATGAAAAAGCCCAGGAACACTTCATGGATTCCTTAATCAAACTTATTGCCTCGACCATTGACCAAAAATCACCCTACACAGGGGGGCATTGTGAACGTGTTCCGGAAATTGCCGTCCTTCTGGCCCAGGCAGCCGAAAAAAGCGATGATCCGGTTTTGGCTGATTTCCGGTTTAAAACAAGGGAAGAATGGCGGGAGTTTGAAGTGGCCGCTTGGTTGCATGACTGCGGAAAAATTGTCACCCCGGAACATATAGTGGACAAGGGAACCAAACTTGAGGTCATCTACAACCGGATCCATGAAATCAGAATGCGCTACGAAGTGCTGCTCAGGGATGCACAGATTGAGTATTGGAAAGCAAAGGCTGACGATAGTGACACGCCTGAACTATCCCAAAAACTTTCAGATACGGAAGACCGCTTACAAGATGAGTTTGCATTTATTGCCGGTTGCAATATAGGCGGTGAGTTCATGGATCCTGAAAAGGTAGATCAGCTTAAAAAAATTGCTTCTCAGACCTGGACCCGGCATTTTGATGACAGCATCGGATTATCACACATCGAGGCAGACCTGTTTGCAGACCATATCAAGCCTGTTCCTTGTGAGGAAAAAATTCTTGATGACAGACCTGAACATATACTGGCAAGAGACCTTGACCGGTATAAGGATGATGATAAGTTCGGATTTAACATGCCGGTCCCGGAACTGACCTATAACCAGGGAGAGCTTTATAATCTGGGTATTGGCCGCGGAACCCTTACAGCAGAAGACCGGTATATCATCCAGGAGCACATCACGGCCACTATCCGTATGCTCGATATCCTGCCATTTCCTGAGGAACTTGCCCGTGTTCCCGAATATGCAGGTGCCCATCATGAAACTCTCACTGGCGAAGGGTATCCAAGGAAATTGAAAAAAGAACAGATCTCAATACCTGGACGAATTCTGGCCATTGCAGATATTTTCGAAGCGTTAACAGCTTCGGACCGGCCATATAAAAAAGCCAAGCCCCTTAGTGTAGCCATCCGCATCATGGCAGGTATGCGCGACCGGGGCCATATCGACCCGGACCTGTTCAAGGTTTTTCTGGTCTCAGGAGCTTATATGACCTATGCAAAGAAATTTCTTAAACCTGAGCAAGTTGAAGAGGTGAATATTTCCGATTATCTATAGGCCGTTCAAAAACAAACTACATAAATTCAACTCACGTATTGATTGACTTTTTTTAAAATTTAAGTTAAGGTTTTGCGTTTATTGTAGTTTGCATGATTAACCAATTGGTAAAAAACCAGATAGGACAAGGATTGTAATTTTATGAAACGGACATTTCAGCCAAGCAACCGGAAAAGAACCAGAAAACACGGATTTCTGAAAAGAATGTCTACCCCGGGCGGCAGACGTGTAATCAATGCCAGAAGGGCCAAAGGCAGAAAAAGACTGACCACTGTTTAGTCTGTCAGGGATTTATTGAGTAACTTTTCTTTACCCAAAGACGCCCGGCTCCGAAAAAGAGCCGAATTTTTAAAGCTTTCAAAACAAGGGAAGAAGATACGAACAGGTTATTTTATAGCCGCTGTTTCCGAGGGAACAGAAAAAAACAATCGAATTGGAATTACCGTATCTAAAAAAGTGGGGAATGCAGTCGCGCGTAACAGGATAAAAAGGCTTATACGAGAATATTTCAGACACCAGAAAGATTCCGTACCCGGAACTAAAGATATCAGCATAATTGCACGGAAAGGTCTGACTACGCTATCCAACAGACAGATTAATGAAAAGCTTGATAAACTTTTTAAAAAAATAGCGTTGGCATAATAAATGGGCAAGCAGCTATTATCCATATTGATTAGATTTTATCAGATTTTTGTTTCACCGCTTTTGGGGGCCAATTGCAGGTATGAACCAACGTGTTCAGCCTATGCCCTTGAAGCGATTGAAAAATATGGCAGTCTCAAAGGCAGCGCATTGGCCGTAAAACGAATATTGCGTTGCCACCCGTTCCGAGCTGGAGGTTATGATCCGGTTCCTTAAATAATCCGTTGTGCGTACTGCTTTCCTCTTCTTTGTTAAGAAAAATTATTTTTTATTTTAGGAGAGAAGATGGATGAGCAAAAACGATTATTATTAGCTGTGGTGCTTTCCATAGTAGTCCTTGTGGGCTATCAGTTTTATTTTGCACCGGCACCCCAGCTTGATAATCCCTCCCAGGAAGTCCCGTCCCAGACACAGGAAGAATCCGCACCAACTCCGTCCAATGTATCGGACTACTCTGCGCAGACACCAGTTAATACCGTTCAGGCCCCTCAGCCTGCAAAAACGGACTTCCGTAATATTACCCTGTCCACACCGTTGTACGACATTGTTGTCAGCGAACACATGGCAGCGGTTAAAAGCCTGACCCTAAAAGATTTCAAGGCAACCAACCAGGCAGATTCCCCGCAAAAGCAACTGGTGCCCCAGGACGTGGCTGACCGCACTGGCGGTGTTCTCTCTTTTGATACGCCCGGTGGCAGCATTCAGGGTTTGGGCAATGCCGTTTATGCAGCTGATACCGACTCTGCAGACCTGACTCTCAACCAGGGAGAAAAAACCATTAGTTTTACCTGGTCCAACCCCCTTGGTATTACCGTTAAAAAGATTTTCACATTTAAGGCAGATTCCTATCTGATCAACTGTGACATCATGGTACAGAACGGTTCAGGCATGCCGGTAAATGATGCCATCGCCATTTCTGTTCCTGGTTTATACAACGATGAAATCAAAAGCCGGTCCAGGTTCGCATTTGAAGGTCCTGTCGCATATCTGGATGACGAGTATCTGACCATTGATCCCGATGATATTGAGGACAAAGACACTTACACTGCCACCGTAGGCTGGGCAGGATATTCAGACCGGTATTTTTTGACAGCTGTCATGCCCAAAGAACCGGTTTCCGCCACTTTGAAACTCTCCTTTGCCAACGATATTGTCGACAACCAGTTTATCCAAAAAATGGACCGGCTGGATCCGGGTAAGCAGGGTCAGTATTCCTATACCTTTTACATGGGTCCAAAAAGCCACAAGGTATTGAGCACATATGACAACCTGCTGCTCAAATCCATCAACTTCGGTTTTTTTGATATCCTGGCAAAACCCCTGCTCATCACCATGAATTATATCCATGACGTGATTCCCAACTACGGGGTTGCCATCATCCTTTTGACCATACTTATCAAGCTGATTTTCTGGCCTTTGGGTACCAAAAGCTACAAGTCCATGAACGAGATGAAAAAGGTTCAACCCTTGATGATGGAAATCCGGGAAAAGTACAAGGATGACAAACAGCGGATGAACCAGGAAATCATGGGACTGTACAAAACCTACAAAGTGAACCCGGCATCCGGCTGCTTGCCCCTGCTGGTGCAGATGCCCATTTTCTTTGCGCTTTACCGCATGCTTTACATGGCCATCGAACTACGCCATGCCCCGTTTGTAGGCTGGATTAATGATTTGTCAGGGCCGGACCGTCTCTTTAACTTTGACTTTTCCATTCCATTTATGGATGCCCCTGCCGGCATCCCTGTGCTGACCCTTCTCATGGGGGCATCATTCCTGCTCCAGCAGAAGATGACACCTACGGCAGGTGATCCCATGCAGGCCAGAATGATGATGCTCATGCCCATACTGATGACCGTCCTGTTTATTAACTTTCCTGCAGGTCTGGTCTTGTACATGTTTGTCAACAACATCATCTCAAT
>JAKSAU010001158.1 GCA_022361535.1 Desulfobacterales bacterium | reverse complement strand
TAAGCCCCAAGGTTGATTGGGAAGCTGTCAAAAAGTCTCTTGATGAAAAAACAATCGGTCTGCATAAACCGGCAGTAAGAATTATTAAAACAGATCAAAAGACTACTTCAAAGTTTGGCGGTAAGCCATACGCAGATAGTGATGAATTCATATGGCCTGAAAGTAAAGGGAAACCCATGGCTTTTTTAGCCCAATTGGACCTTTCCAAAATCGCCAAACAATATAAATATGACTGGCTTCCCGACCAAGGTTTCTTGCTTTTCTTTTATGATGTCATAGAGATGCCTTGGGGATTTGACCCAAAAGACCGTGGGCAGTGGGCTGTTCTGTATCAAAAAACATGTGAGATAAAAATCGATTATCCAAAACAAATAGATGCGTTTTCAAAACTTAAAGAATCTTTTATCGATTTCAAACGAGTTGAAATTTTACCGGACTGTGATGACGAGAGTGTAAAAGTACGCAACCTCACAGATGAAGAGATAGATCTTTATATTGAAGAATATGCAGACACTGGCGATGATTCACCATTACACCAAGTGGGAGGATTTCCATCACCAGTCCAAAGCAATTATATGGAGTTAGAATCTCATCTGGCATCGCACGGTATTTATTTGGGAGATGGAAAGGGATACGAGTGTGCCAAGGCAAAAGCAATAGAAGCAGGCGCAAAAGAATGGAAACTATTGTTTCAATTTGACAGCGATGATGATCTAGATGTCATGTGGGGTGATTGCGGCATGATTTACTTCTGGGTTCAAGAAAGCAAATCAAGAGCAGAAAAGTTTGACAACGCCTGGCTAATTCTTCAATGTGGATAAGGTGTCAAATCTTGGATTTGCCTGACAGGAGAAGTCAGTTAATCTTCAATATTTGATTTTTAGCTCAAGGGTTCAAAATATTCCGCATACTATAGGGATTCTCAAAAATATATTCCTTTATAATGCGGTTAGATTAATTATCGGCAGTATCCTCAAAAGAAGGTATTACCATTTGAGCATTTAGGCTCG
>JAKSAU010001031.1 GCA_022361535.1 Desulfobacterales bacterium | reverse complement strand
CATACGCCTGTCAGACCAGAATCCTTTGCAGCTTTTGCGTCTGTTACTTCCTGATCGCCGTTTGAGATAATTCCCTTTGGGATATGAATCGCCATCAGTTTTGTAGACACGTTCTTTCAAATTCTGATGGTGAAACACCATTGGTCAATCCAGGCCGACGCTTCGAGTTATAGAACATTTCAATATAATTAAAAATATCAGATTTTGCAGCTTCCCTGGTGTTATATATTTTCTGTTTTATCGTTTCTTTTTTGAATTCTTCTGTATATTTCCACTCATAAAAGACCCTCCTAAAGTCACTTTTTATAACTCAGAAGTGTCTAAAAACGGGGGGCGATTCAAGATGCACAGCGATTCAATTCTTACTGACAGGAGTTCCACGACAAAACGTTTGCGATGCTCTTTTGGTTGATGATCGGAGTGTTCGGAACTGGATCAACGCTTTTAATGATAAAGGTGTTGACGGTCTAATAGTTAATAAGCGCCCTGGTCGGACAGCTATTTTAAAAGGTACTGACGCGGCAAGGTTTGAGGGCTTGATTGCTCACCCAGAAAAGGCTGACCGAGAATTTTGGACAGCAAAAGCATTTCATGGATATATCAGCGAGACCTATGCAGTCGAATGCGGTTATCAAACTGTAGTTCGATTCTTTCACAAGCAGGGCTATGCTTTAAGGGTACCACAACCGTTTCCGGATCGGCAAGATGAGCAGTTACGCCATAAGTTCATTAAAGAACTGGAAGCCCTATATAATAATTGTGATATCGACATATGGTTCC
Source organism: Desulfobacterales bacterium (assembly GCA_022361535.1). The sequence goes on along the minus strand of JAKSAU010001031.1, from coordinate 1,539 downwards.
AAGATGAATCTGGTTTTGAAGGAAATCCAAGGCCCAGAAGGCGCTGTGACAAAAAAGGATCGAAATCAACGGTCGTCAAAAATGGGGATCATTTGAGTATGAATGTAATGGGAATGGTCTGCCCAAGGACAGGTGAGTTTTTTGCCTTGGAAACTTCTCATTCAAATGCAGATACATTTCAGGCATTTCTTGATGAGGCCTCTGAAAGCATTTCGTTTTCACATAAGCGAAATATTTTAATTATGGATAATACTTCTTGGCATAAAAAAAGACCCTTAATTTTCATCAACTTGAGCCAAAATTTTTACCGCCGTATTCACCAGATTTCAATCCAATAAAGCGGATCTGGAACACAATGAAAGCTCGGTGGTTTAATAATCATGTTTGCCGAAATGTTCAACAACTCATCGACAGATTGGATTTAGCAATTCTTGACGTTATAGATAATCCAATGAGAACTAAAAGAACAATTTAATTGATAAGGGCAATACCTATTAGTTTTCTTGAATAAATGAAAAGGACCCGGGCAGGAACAAAATCTTCTGGTTCCCACCCGGGGACTTTGTTTTAAAAATTCCTTCTTTTTAAAATAATGGGCCGTCTTGTTTAAAGAGGTGGACCAGGAATTTGTCTTTTGTTCATTTCTGCAGCGGCTCTAAAAGATTGCTCTTCTTTATGGGAATAGAAACGCCTTTTAACAGGCAGAAAGAACCGGAACACACTAATTGTTTTTTTAAGAATATTAAAGATCCGCCTGATACCCTGAAAGGCCGAAGTGGAAAGGGCGATATGGCCAATTGAATTTTTTATGACATGACTTTTCATTCTATGAATTCCTCTTCTTCTATATAAAAGTGATAGACAGCCCAATACGATTTCAAACTTTTGGTGTGTGAAAAGTAATAATTAGAGCGGGTGAAATGGGTCAATTGACGCGAATCGGTTCTAAACTGTTTTGGATTCATCGGTTTCTCCTTTTGAATAAAATTTACCTTTTACAAGGCGGTTAAAAACAAAAAAGCCCCCGGATCTTGGCTTAGATCCGGGGGCTGACACGCTTTAATTGAAAGTATCAGTATACCAGGACCTTGGGTTTGCCTCTTTTATCTTTAGAGTATGTTCTTTGGGTTGGAGTCATTTTTATGGTCCTTTTGATAAATTTAGTAATTAGTAAAAACTGACTTACTAAAACAAAACTGTATTTTCAAGAAAAAAAGAGCAACTAAAAAGTCGGGATATAATTCATACATACCAACGTATTATATGGTGGATGTACTATAGGGATTCTCAAAAATATATTCCTTTATGATGCGGTTAGATTAATTATCGGCAGTATCTTCAAAAGAGGGTATTGTCATTTGAGCACTTAGGCTCGTTAGTTCTAAGAAGACGGCATCAGGCGGATTTTTGAAAAAAATTCGGCAGCCGCTTCTTAGTACTAACGAGCCGGTATCTATCATATGGGATTCCATTGTTCACCAGGGCCATTCGGAAATTTATTTTGAGAACTACCAAAATCAGAACGTGCAACTACTGTTT
>JAKSAU010000722.1 GCA_022361535.1 Desulfobacterales bacterium | reverse complement strand
GTAGTTGGTGGTGTGCATGGGCATAATTACCACCGGGAATTCCGATCCCTGGCTTTTATGAATGGTCAGGGCGTAGGCCAAGGCCAACTGACCATAGTTCTCGGCAGTATACTCGATCGCCTGGGCCTCGCCGTTGGCTTCAAACTCCACAACCATGCCAGCACCGCAGGCGTCTTTGATGACACCAATGTCTCCGTTGAAGACACCATAGTCGTAATTGTTTTTGAGCTGAATCACGCGGTCGCCAATACGGAAAGGAGACCCCTTTATTTCCTCGCCGATGGGGTTGAAAATTTTTTCCCGGAGAATCTTATTCAGATGACCGGTACCCACCGGGCCTTTTTTCTGAGGGCAAAGGATCTGTATGTCATCCGGCCCGAAGTTGAAATGGTCCGGGATGTTCTGGCAGGCCGTAACGATGCGGTCGGCAATCTTTTGCGGGTCCTCTTCCGGGACAAACCACATATCCGGCTCCCCGCCGTCAATGGGGGTAAAATTAATTTCTTCACCCCGGTTGATTTTTTGAGCGTTGATATTAATCAAGCTTTTTGACGCCTGCCGGTGAAGGGTCTTAAGGTGAGCGACCGGTACTGCCTCGGACTCGATGATATCCCCCAGGACGGCGCCAGGCCCAACTGATGGCAGCTGGTCTTTATCCCCGACCAGGATAAGCTGTGTCTTTTCGGAATTAATGGCGTCCAGAAGATTATCCGTGAGACAGATATCCATCATGGACGATTCATCAATGATAAGGACATCGCAATCCAGGGGGCTTTCCTGACTGTGCTCAAATCCGCCCCACATGGGGTTGTATTTTAAAAGACGATGGATGGTTTTGGCCTCATGATTGGTGGCCTCGTTCATCCGTTTGGCGGCCTTGCCGGTGGGGGCCGCGAGGTAAACAACTTTTTTGGGGCCCAGGGCCTGTATGATCATATTCAAGGTATACGTCTTCCCGACACCGGGGCCACCTGTGATCACCGATATTTTAGAGGCGAGAGCAAGATCCAGGGCTTTTCGCTGGTC
>JAKSAU010000913.1 GCA_022361535.1 Desulfobacterales bacterium | reverse complement strand
GTCACGCAAACGTTGCATGCGGATCTTATTACGTTCCACGATACCGGTCGCCGAGTAGGTAGCGGTCTCCTCAGCGATCACCCACATGATATTGAGATGATGTCCGAAACGCGCAACCATTTCACGGTAGTAGAGGGCCCGTTCCGGTCCCATCGCGGTTGTCGCATCGTCATCGAGGGCCTCTTCGTTCTCCGCCTCGGCCAACATGAAGGTCAGCCCCAAGCCTTTGTTATTCATATGCGTAAAGACAATGTCCCACTGGTCCAGCTTGGACACATCGAAACGTAGACGTTCGGTGGGGCTGATCCAGGGCCAGGTGTCACCACCATCGCCGCAGGCCCGCGCTTTATTCTCACGCGGTTCACCTACATCGATCTTCTCCTTGGGACCGATGTTGAAGGTTAGGAAATACATGCTGTTGAGCCCCTGACTGGCCATGTAGTTAACAGCACCCATGATACCCTTGCCCTTGCCGTCCTGCCAGGTGGGATCGCTGGGAGACCAATCGTCCACATGGCGTGGGTAGCGGTGCAGTCCGTTTATCAGCCCTTTGTTAAAGCCGGTGTTCTTGATATCGGCGGTCTGGTCGAACTCGTAATACCCCAGGAAATTCTCTGGACTACCCTCACCCGCCTTGATATAGGGTTTGTCACTGCCAGTATACTTCAGCACATGCGAACCGTCGTACACAACGCGTCCCAGGCTCGGGGCTCGCAGATCGGGAGCGTGTTTGTCAGAGGCTGTAACCTCAAAACTCCCGCGCGTACCGTCCAGGGAGGACCAGGCCACGGAATCGGTCTTATCGTCCGCCGGTTTCAGGGCCACGCCTTCCCCAAAACGGAAGGAAATCTCATAGTGCCACAGTCCCGTAGAATCGGGTCGGAAGTGTACCCGCCACTTGGAACCGCCGGTGGCTGAACTGTCGGCCGCATGACCGTCGGCGGCGAAGAAACCCGGGATCGTATACTGTTTATCCCCCTGACGGAAGGTGACATCGAGACGGTAGTCCAGGAAGGGATTCTGCATGCCCGTTTCATCCAGGTGCGGACCATCAAAGGTGAAAGTCACCTTATGCCAGAGCTTGAAGTCGCCACGTCGCGTATCGGATCCTGCACCCGCAAGACCGCACCCCATAGCCGCAAGTAACAATACCAGTCCGCATGTACACAATAAACATCGCTTAAACATCACTTGATTCCTTTATTCACATCACAGAGATAATCAGTTTATGAAAGAGCTGAGGCATCAAGGTCTTGACTTCCTGGGGAGGATTCTTACGGAGGAATCGCCCCGTCACCGTGATCAATCCTTCCAGCTCAAAGGCGTTGGAACACATCAACATGTGGGTCATTTGTTGTTCTTCATCCGGATCCCAGCCCATATCCGCTAGAATGATCAACCTGGGTTTAGTCTTTACTGGATTTCCAAGTTCCCGAGAATAACCATCACATGTCAGACTACCTAAGGTCACACAAAACACAACCAATATCAACATTCTGTTCATGTTTGAATCTCCTTAACTTTTATACTCTGACATTCGGTCGAGCTTCTTACTCCCGTTCAATCCATAACAAGGGATGACGCAACGGTAGATTCCGCAACACTTCAAAGGTTTCAGGATCCGCGTCTAACGATTCCCATAGATCCAGATAGTCCGGGCGGTCGTATACTATCGCGGCGAATACCAGACTCGGGTGACGCACGGGCCATTCGTTCCAGTAGAGTACATCCTCGCCATAAGGCCAGGTAGTCTTGTCTCGGATATAAGGCACGATAAAGTCTAGCCCCCGCTGTATACTGCGTCCATCCGTTAGTGTATAAGTCCAAAGATTATCATCCGCAGTCGAGACGATTTGGGCGACACCGGCCATGGCATCGATGACGAAGAGGGAATAACCATAGGGTTTGGTACGAGCCAGTTCCTTGGGAAAACCTCCCTGTTTGTTCATCATCTCTTGCACGTATACGGTCTTAAACTGATGACGTACCCAGGACAGCACAGTCTCATCGCCGACCAGGTCGGCAAAGGCCGCGGCTTGCATGGACCAACAGACGCCGTGGTTATTGGGATGCACCTTTTCCTTAAGGCCGTAGGGATGCGAATTGATCCAGGTCAGATAGTCACGAAACCAAGCTTTCACCGCCGCTTGATCGTCAGGGTGAAACACCGGTGACGTACAGAGATGTTTCGTACCCCGTGCCACCTCCGTGAGATGGATCGTATCGATAATACCAATGCTACGTCCAGACGATCGGCCTTTGATGGCCTGTCCATAGAGCAGGCTGGGATTCATCTTGGTATCCGGATCGACAAACCAGGCTTTGAGATGTTGAACCGCCTGGGTGACATAGGCATGATCGTTCGTCAGTAAATAAGCAGAGCTCAACGTACCCACAATGTCACTGAGACGCACCATGGCCTGGCGATGGGCCATAAAGAGCCCGGGATAGGTTTGGCCGTCTTTGCGGATAAAGGGGCCATTCGGATCGTTCGGATCGGGCCACCAGTAGTCGCCTTCGGAATAAAAATCGTGTACCCCCCCCTGGCTCCGTGCACAGCGTTCCGCCGTGACGGTATGCGGTTCTGCCTTCCGATACGACTTGGCCTTAC
>JAKSAU010001050.1 GCA_022361535.1 Desulfobacterales bacterium | reverse complement strand
TCTAAGAAGACGGCATCAGGCGGATTTTTGAAAAAAATTCGGCAGCCGCTTCTTAGAACTAACGAGCCGGTTTTTGTTATATGGGATACCCTTGTTCACCAGGGCCAATCGGAAATTTATTTTGAGACTTGCTTTATAGTCTGAAACAGTTGTAATCAAGTGATTTCGTTATAAACATGAACTGTTTGGTATAAAAACAGAGAAGCATGATGCAATTTAGCCAATAGTAATATCAGGCTATTTGCTTTGGGGTAAGCTACTTTAGGAGCGGGTTGCCCTGCGAATCAAAACATCAATGTTGGTACGCAGCTTTAGATGGATCGCAAATGACTGAATCGCATCCTTTTCTTTTGCACATATAAAGCCGTCAGCACTAGCAATTGCGATACAAAAGATAACCATAATCTTTTTTAAGGTGATACATTCACTCACCTTGCTTAAAAGAGCTTTCTTATCATCTAATTCGATTCGGTGATCTTCATCGAACGCCTTGAATGTGTCAAAAGATACTTTGCCATCGGGAGATGCAGGCAAAATTATGTTTTTCCTGATCAAATAATCATAGAACTCTATGCGGACGTTTAGTTCTTTTTCTCCGACAGTACCATCAGCCTTTGCAATATAATCAAAGGACAGGTCAATAACTTCAATAATTTCCTCATACTTGAAATTTGACATTTCCAACATAAGGTCTTCTGCCTGAGTTCGAAGATTATTTTTGAAGATTAAGTTCGGGGCATTTTGCCGGCCTTTTCGATGGAACGTCGGCACAAAAAAACCTGCCACCGCACCTATAATGAAAGCCTTTAAAAAGAACCAAAACATAAATCCCATGGTACCGGCAGAAGCACTGGCAAACCTGAACCTGAAGACATCATCGGGGCTGGTGCTGCTCGGGGTATAAAGGAAAAAGCAGCATATCATTCCACCGATCCCAACGATTAAACCAGACCAAAGTGCATCCTGTGCCCTTACTTTCAACAACCCTTTCTTTTTAATAACCAAATACTTATCACATCTGTAATAGATCATGATTGCCAATAAAAAGACCTGAATAAGATAGGGCCAGTATTTTTTATTTACATCTAAATCCATAAATCCTGGCAATGTCATTGGGTCTGAGGAGAAATAATAACTTACCCCCTGGAAAATAAGAATTGTCAGATAGGCCCCTGTTACCGAAAAAAGGGCAGCAAAAAGAGACGCTGCCAAGGTTTTATCCCAGTCCTCCTCAATGCAAACCGGTCTTTTATGGCTGAGGAATCTAAGGCTCAACAATATGGCAATGATATACATCAGGGTCATTTGGCCAGCTATTTTAAAAGATATTTTTCCATAAGGTACATTTGTTGGCATTTCCTTTATTGAAGGATACACAATCGCCAAATGATTCCGGTTATGCCTTATAAGTTCTCTGTATTCTTTTTTCGGATCTCCCTTAAAATTAAATATATTTTCTTCCATTACTTTGTTCAAACCGACCAAAACAATAGAGAATTGCTCCAGGGTAAACTCTTTTTCCTTGTCATAGTTTATGATTATTGACTTAGGATTTTGCTCCACTGGCCTTATAGAATTGAGTTTTTCTCTAATTTTTGTTTGCTCTTCACTTTTTGGATTTTTAAGTGCATTTAATAGCTGATGTACCTTTTCCGACACCTTTAGCTCGGTATCTTTTTTTTCAATTTCGGTATTCTTATTTTTCTTATCTTCGAACATCTTGTGATTTAAAAACGGGGAAGTTTTTCCTATTATAATGAAGTGGGCTTGGTTAATGACCGTACTCATAGCGAAAATGGAAACGAGAATAAGAATTATAGGCTTTAGAGCGATTGTCCCTCCCTGCTCCTGAGTTGAGTCAATATCGATAAAACCGAACTCGTTGAGATCCAGTACCCTGTCATCCTCAACATTACAGGCGGTAAGAACTGCAATGGATATGAATTGGCAGAGCTTTTTCCAAAGATTTCTCTGGGCGACCTTCAATTGAGAGTCCATTTCATTTAAAACTTTAAGTGAATCACCCTCGTCCGGAGATACCTTCAGTTTTTCAAAGTGTTCATTAAATCGCACGAACATCCCTGTGATAACCTCATAATGCTTTAGAATATCCTCAACGCCGAGGTAGTGAGATTCAATGAATCTATAATATCCTTTTTTGGTCTTCCAATGCTCGATTTGCCGAATTATGCATGAGAGCCTTGCCCATTCATATTTTCTTGTTTCCTTTTGGATATTGTCGAACACCTTTCTTCCAATGCCCTTACTGTCCGCATGGTTTTTTAAATCGCTTATCCACCGTTCAGGAATCTTAAAATCCGATGCCTCAAGTTTTTCGCTAAGTTTCAGGGCTTGAGTGGGTATCAAGCCATAATCCCAGCACTTTGAGAGCAACTCTTCATGGTATTTTTTTATAATTGGAAAAGTAGGCAAAACCGTTGTCATGATTAATGCCGCTGTAATTGGCACAGGAATTCCTTTAAATTGATCAAGGCCTAAGACACTTTTGAAGAACACCTCCAGATTGGATATTCCTAAAAGAATCGTAAAGCTGAAGTGAAAAATTAGCAGGAAAAAAATATAGATGCAAAAAAATAAGATAAATCTGGATCTGGTTGTCAAATTCTTTGTTGATTGTGGAACGAATTTCAACCCGTACATGGAGCTGGGATGAGTATAGGAATTATAAGCAAAGAAAAAAATAAACAGGCAACTGAAAAGGTATATGATTAATTCTTCATTCATGACTAATCCACTTTCAAGAATTTGATGGCCGCCATAAAGCAAATTGCGCTGATAATCAGTATGGCGACCCGGATAATAAGATAATATTCACCAGGCACAGTCGCATATGCCAGATTACTCTTTATTGGTTCAATGGCCCATCTGAACGGATTAAATAAAGCAATTGACGAAATTAGTCTGCTTGATGAAAAATCATAAATAGACCCTGAAGTAAAAAGAATGGGAAATAGAATGAAATTAATCGTCAATCCGAAAAGATCCAATCTCCTTATTAACGAAGAAACAAGTAAGCCTATGTTGGCAATTAATATTATAGCTATAATAATATCCGGTATTGAAGCAGCGATTTTTTGTATTTCCGGTGGTTGGCTCAAAAGAGAGACGATAGGAAGAGAGGTGATGATGATAAAGCATGTCAGGGAGCAGGCAAATATAAGTTTGCCGGCAATATAATTGAAGCTGCTAATCCCATAGACAAACCAAAGCCGTAAGAAGCCATTGTGCCGTTCCCAGCATAGCGAAAATGCAGATGTAATACCTGTAAATACGATGCAATAGCTTAAGAGGCTCAGATATGACAATTCGCTTTTATTACCTGAAGCCAGTCTAATTCCTTCTGAAAGTAACAGTGTCCAAAGATAAGGCCGTAATATCGCAAGAAAATAAAAAATTGGCTCCCCAAAAAATCGCCGCCACTCAACCATAAATACGGTAGCTATAAGCCTGCTGTTCATTTTACTAACTCTGCCTTACACAAAGAAAAAATTTCTTTGTAAGATCGCTTCTTGATATTGTCATGTTTTTGAATACTATTCTGGGATAAAAAAACAAAGTCTGAGCAAAGACTGAACTCATCAGCATCATGGGTGCATATTATTGCAATTCCATTAAACTGGTTAAGGATTTCATGAAGCCATGCTATTGCACAATCCTTAGCATTCACATCCAGGTGGGTGGTTGGTTCATCAAGTAAAAGTAAGTCGCATGCAGGATCTGTTGCGATACAAAATTCAAGCATTCGCTTCTGCCCCTCTGAAAGGGATTTGATTTTACTTTTCTTATTAAGTTCAACGTCAAAAATGCATGCGATATTTTTCATCATGTCTAAGATATAGCCTTGTTTTTTCAGGCCTTTCATCAAAGCGATGATCTCAAGACAGTTTTCAATGGATAAATGCTGATCCAAAAAAGTAGACTGGAATAGGTAACTGACTTTACAAGGCTGAATTCCATTGAATTTTCTCTCCCCTTGAGTGGTATGCCAATACCCTGATAACAAATTTGCAAGCGTGGTTTTTCCTGAACCGTTTTCACCGATGATAGCTGTAGGTCTCCCAGGATAAAGTGAAAGAGATATGTTTTTTAGAATGCACTTTTTCCTGATATATTTCGTGGCTGAAATAAGATACAGGCCCGTTGAAATACCTGGATGTTTGGTCGATGACAATTTTAACCGCCGTTTATGTAGTTTCATAACGTCTTGATTCAGTAGTATTGTGCTGATCTCAATCTATCCAGACCATATAAGATCGCCATATCAGATAGAATCAATGTGCCGCTCTGTATTATTTTTTTCTACGTGAATTTTAAAATTTTGGCACTGGCCGTTTTTTTAAGCGAACAAGGAGTTCCTACTGTCATCGGGGTAAAGGCCATGTAAAAGATTTATGAAATGTTATTTAATGTTAGAACCATAAATCAATGACACTCTTTTTAGATCCGGATACGCCAAATTCAATATTGGATTTTAGAATAACGGCACAAGTTCTAAATATTGGATTTCCATAACTTCCTTTAAAATAGAGCCTTTTTTCAAGGATGTAAACCATTAAAGGGGATTCTTCCACGATATTATAAAGACTTAGTTAAGAAATGTGAGCCCAATTTCGCAACCATGCTAAATAATGTTCGTATAAAAATGCCAGTTTTATTCTAAAACCGCTTTAACCAGCGATCAAGGCTTTAAAAATCATCCGTCATTGTCTACTGCCAATTTTACCACCCATCTGAAATATTTATGGATCTTTGATATAAAATTTACTATGAATTTACTTTAAAATGACAGTGCGGAGCTATGCCCTGCAGCTCCAGATCGAACAGGTTCATTTAATCTTTCCAGACTCTTTCATGTTTTATGCGAAATCCCATGACTATAAGGCATTGTAACTTTCATATAAGAATGTCAGGGCATTATATTTCAAAATTCAAGGCTACCTTCTTGACCTGAAACCCCATACTATTGCACACCTATAATCATATTTTCACTACTTGTTCCCCTTAACACCCAAACAACAACTTAAGTAGAAACTCATAATACCAACTGAGTTAAATCCAGCACCAGTCAATTCTATCTACAGGGCGGTATAATTTCTCCGGTATAAACACAGTGAGCTTTTTTCTCTAACCATTATAGAGCACTAAAATATTCGCATTTAGATTTATACTATTGATCCTGATAGTTATTCACCCTGACAAGATTGCACTCCATATCCAAGCCTTTTTCCGGATAAAGATACACATGACAATCTTCCAACAATAAAGGAGTAATGCTTATGAAAAAATCAACAATCGAATTCATCCAGGCCCAACTCAATGAAATGGGAATTGACGCAGGTCCTGAAGATGGAATTTTAGGGCCCAAAACAACTGCGGCTTTGGATCAAATTACTCAGATTCCTTCAGGATGGCCTAAAACCAGGAAAGCCGTTGCCTTTATTCAAATACTTGCGGAAAAAAATAATATTGAAACCGGAGAAGTTGACGGATATTGGGGACCCCAGACAGAATATGCTTTTGAAGTGTTACAAACGGTTTTAATTCAAAAGGAAGAAGAACTTATCTGGAGACCGGAAGAGATCGAGGACCAAAATCCAAATGATTGGCCAAGTCAAACCCCTGATAGTTCTTTATTAAATTACTATGGGCCGGTCGGAAAAAATCAAGCACGGATACATCTTCCTTATCCTCATAAACTGGCATGGAAAACCACACAAACAGTAAACAGCTACCTGTGCCATGAAAAAGTCCATGACAGCCTGTTAAGGGTTCTGTCGCGAGTTCTGGATCATTACGGCCATGACGATATAAAAAAACTGCGATTGGATTTGTGGGGAGGCTGCCTCAATGTTCGTAAAAAAAGAGGGGGGAACTCTTATTCCCTTCACAGTTGGGGTATTGCTGTTGATTATGACCCGAGCCATAACAAATTAAAATGGGGACGTGACAGAGCTCATTTTGCTAACAGGGAATACGATACCTGGTGGCGGTTGTGGGAAGAGGAAGGTTGGCTCAGCCTTGGCAGGACCCGAAATTTCGACTGGATGCATATCCAGGCGGCCAAACTATAAACCGAATCTGCATTAAGGATTCGAAATTGGTAACAATATAGCATGACCAATCAATTTAGCTGCGTTAATAAAAAATTTAAACCCATAGAAAAGGGGGAAACATGGCAAAAGTAATCATTAATATTCATGGCAGGAGCAACAAGCCCGAAAAAAGCACATTGGTCGAATGGTGGAAAAAAGCGACTGAAGAGGGACTTTCATACAACACCACATCAAAGCTTGGGGACATTAATTTTGAAATGGCATACTATGCCGGTCTTCATTATACTGATCCGATTTCTGACGATGACAACCCTGAGCCATACAAAAAAGCAGAATCCGGCAAAATTCAATCTTATAAAAAAAGCATGTTCGATCGTATCCGCTCCATCGGCCAGGACTGGTTTGATGCCCCCATGGACTGGTTAGAAAAACAGACTCATTTCTTTTCTGCCTTGGGCAATGAAATTGCCGGAAAATTACTTAAAGATTTAGGAAATTACTATAAGGATAACGCTTTTCGGAATAAGGTTAACAACACGCTTCTGACCCTTTTGGACGAGTATAAAAACGATGAAATTATCCTGATCTCACATTCCATGGGTACCATTGTCGCATATGATGTTCTAAGAGCACTGGGCAGATCGGCTGATCACCAGGACTTCTGTGTTGAACATTTTATCACCATGGGATCCCCTTTAGGACTTTCAGTTGTGAAGGGCAATGTCATCGATTTTAATGGAAAACTGCGCACCCCTTCATGCGTTAAAAACAGTTGGGTTAACTTCTCTGACCCACAGGATGTTGTCTGCATGGACACCCATCTTGCAGACGACTATGAAGCCAACAGCTCAAATGTCTGTGTTAAAGATGTACTGGTCTGCAATGATTATCCCAAAAATGAACATAAATCATACGGGTATCTGCGAACGCCTGAATTCTCTGAACACCTGGCGTCACTGCTTTGATGGATAATCTTTAAGAAAAAAGAGAGGAAGGTTTCATGGAAGCAAAGATCATGCTGATTCTGGGTATATTTACCTTGTGCTCCTTGTACAGTTTTACTGCTATATCTTTTTTAAAATCGCGTATCCCTAAAAAAAGAAGGGAATATGAACGCATACGCCGCCTTTTAGGAATCAATGCAACTGAACCTGAAAAGGAAAGCGAGGTAATATCAGCCATTTTCAGTGATGAATTCAATGGGAGAGACTATATACTGCCAGTTCTGTTTGTCACCATATTCAGTATTATGGGCTTCTGGGTTCTTTTTTCCGGTAAAACTCCGATCGTTCTAGCCGGAGCCATGTATGGACAACATAGCAGTGCCGGATCACTGGCAAACCATATGAGTCTTAGCCTTGTAGCCATGGCCATGGCTGTATTGGGCAGCTATATCTGGTCAATTCAATATATTGTAAGGCGGTTGATTAACCTCGACCTGACACCCAGTGCCTTTTACAGTATTGGTACACGCATGATTCTTTCTACATTTACGTCTGCTATCTTGCACCACCTGATCCAATCATATAATGGTGAACTCCAACAAAATATGTTGGAAATGTTACCAGCCCTTGCATTTGTTACCGGGATTTTTCCTCAGAAAATACTGAAATACATCCAGGAAAAATCACTATTCATGATAAAAAAAGAAGATCATGCTGATCCGCTGCCACTTGAAATGATAGAAGGCATGAACCTTTTCCACCGCGTAAGACTTGCTGAGGTAGGGATAGATAATGCTCAGAATCTCGCCAATTCAAATATCCGTGAATTGATTGTAAGAACGCCTTTTAATCCGCTTCTCCTATTTGACTGGATTGCACAGTCAAAACTATATATTTATGCTAAAATAAGAGTAAAATCTTTGCGCAACGCTTCCATCAGAACCAACTTTGATCTGCTTGCAGCCCAGGAGAAAAACGGATTAGAAACTCTTTCCGAAATCTCTGGTATCAGTCTTGATGAATTAAATACCCTTTGCGACTCTGTAAGGGTTGATCTTGAAAACAGCTTTCTTACAAAGATTCAAAAAAACCTTACCAGCCTTTAATGACATTAACTGAGCATGAGCCATGATGGGCTAAGCATAAAGAATCAGACCACCTTCCCGTCCTTCCAGAATGGAGACATCTGGCGTAACTTATCTATGGCCGGAATCAAAGTTTCCACAATGGTATCCATCTCCTGTTTGGTATTGTAATGGGACAGGGAAAACCGGATGGTGCCGTGTGCGGATTTAAACGGGACCTCCATGGCCATCAACACATGTGATGGATCAAGGGACCCTGATGTACAGGCAGACCCGGAGGAGGCGCAGATACCAGCCCGGTCCATGAGCATCAGTATTGACTCGCCTTCAACTGCATCAAATCCAATTGAAAGGGTGTTAGGCAAACGGTTTGCAGTGTCGCCGTTTACTGACGTGCCTGGAATTTCATTTAAAAGCCTTGATTCAAGGTAATCTCTTAACTCCCTCACCTCAGTATTTATCAATGAAAGATTTTCTTTTGCAAGCTCGCAGGCTTTGCCCAAACCGATGATGGAAACTGTGTTTTCCGTACCGCCGCGCCGCCCGCCTTCCTGGTGGCCGCCAATGAGAAATGCAGGAAACTTGAATCCTTTTTTGACATAAAGAGCACCAACACCTTTCGGCGCATGTATCTTGTGTCCGGACAGGGAAAGCATATCCACACCGATTTTTTTTACATCAATTTCCACCTTACCAGTTGCCTGAACTGCATCTGTATGAAACAGAATACCTTTTTCATTTGCTTTTTGGGTTATTTCCTCAATAGGAAAGATCACCCCTGTCTCGTTATTGGCCCACATTAAGGATATAATGGCTGTGTTGTCGGACATAGCATTGTATAGGGTATCTAAATCCAGACGCCCTTTTTTATCCACAGGAACAAAAGTGACCTCATAGCCTTTGTTCTTTTCCAGATAGGAAAACAAGTTTTTAATGGCCGGGTGCTCCACCACCGAGGTTATGAGGTGTTTCTTTTCCGGGAAAG